>NZ_JBIRPZ010000005.1:0-151603 GCF_044332925.1 Streptomyces sp. NPDC021212 | reverse complement strand
CGGCACCCTCGGCACCGCCACCACCAACCCCTCCGGCCTGGCATCGGCAACCGTCACCTTCCCCAACCCCGGAGCCACCACAGCCACCGCCACCGTCGCCGCCACCCCCGCCGGCACCGCCTGCAACTGCACCGGAACAGCCTCCCTCCCCCTCCCCATCGTCGTACTGCCTCCGGGAGTCTGCACGGTCCTGCTCCTGCCTCCGGCCGGCGTGGTCAGGGCAGGCCAGCCCACCACCCTCCAAGCCCTCGTGCTGTGCAACGGCGTCCCGGTCAGCGGCGCCACCGTCACCTTCTCCAGCCCCAGCGGCACCCTCGGCACCGCCACCACCAACCCCTCCGGCCTGGCATCGGCAACCGTCACCTTCCCCAACCCCGGAGCCACCACAGCCACCGCCACCGTCACCGCCACCCCCGCCGGCACCGCCTGCAACTGCACCGGAACAGCCTCCCTCCCCCTCCCCATCGTCGTACTGCCCGGGACGACGACGCCGCCGGGAGGGCTGCAGGCTCTCCCCGCCTGCTGGCGGATCAGCCTGGCCACCCCGGCCCTCTTCCCGACCACGCTGACGGCCACGGTGACACCGGCGGCCGCGGGCATCCCGGTGCAGTTCCTGGTGGGCGGTGTGCCCGTGGGGACGGCGACGACCGACGCGACGGGCACCGCTACCCTCCCGGTGAACCTCACCCTCCTGCAGATCGTCAACACCACCTACCAGGCGACAGCCGTCGTCGGCGGCGCCACTGTCACCGCGACGGGCACCCTGCGGCCGTGCATCCCGCCGGTGTGACCGTGCCCCTCAAGTGAGCGTGCGCGAAAAAGGGCTGTCCCCCGCAGTGCAAGTACGGGGGACAGCCCGGCATTCGGGCCCCAGCGTAATGCCCCTGCGGAAGGTGGCTCGACTGACAGAAGGAACACCCACGGGGAAGGAGCCCGGACATGGCCTGCAACTGCGGTGGAGGAACTCCTCAGACCGTCGTCATCTACCAACTGACTCTGCCGGACGGCACCGTCCGCCAGTACGTCACCTATCAGGAAGCCGAAGCGGCGAACCAGCGCGCAGGCGGTATCGGCACCATCAGCGTCGCCGTCCAATGACGCAGCGCCCGGGCAAGGCCACCGGGGCGTGCCGCGAGGAGCGGCGAGCCTGCCGTCCGACATGAGGCGTCCGTGCTGGTCGCGGTCCTCGACGAGTGACCGTGACCAGCACCGTGGGTGAGTCTTCCTGAAGCCCATGCGTCACCTCACTCCCCGCGATACCACCCCTTTGAGTGACCATCTCGGAGCGATTCAGGCGATAAGGTCTTGTCGGACGATCCGGGCCCTTTGTGGATGGCGCGTCGGTCGCCTTTCTCCTCGTCGTCACATGGGCGCCACCGCTGCCCGACACCACGTCAAGGGGGCCTAGTTGCAGGCACCACACAGCCTTCCGAACCGCATCGTCCCCGACCGGCACGATACGGCCGACGCGCACGTGGCAGGCGAGGCGGCCAGGCTGGCCTTCCTGCGAAGGGCGATCAGCGACATCGGCACCACGTTGAACCTCGGCCACGCGGCCCGCCTCCTGGCCGCCTCGGCCGTCCCGGGGTTCGCCGACTTCGCTTCGGTCCATCTCCACGATCACGTGACCGCGTCGGAAGACGGCTCCATCGCACGAAATCCGCACGCCGCCTCGGTGATGCACCGTGTGGCCGCGGTCCACCATGGCGACCCAAGGCACGGGGAGGAGCTTCAGGCGGGGCAGACCTTCGCCTACCCGTCCGGCACGGCCATGGCCCGGTTTCTCGCACTCATCGAACCTGTCCTCATCACCCGGGTCGACGGGGACGTGCTGCGGAAGTTACCGGCGGAGCTCGACAGCCCCTCCGCGCGGTTGGTACTCACCGACTCTTCGGTCATGCTGGTACCGCTGTCCGTGCGGGACTCGGTCCTCGGTTTCCTGGTCTTCGGACGCAAGCCCGGGCGCCCCGCGTTCGTCCCGGCGGACCTGGCCGCCTGCCTGGAGATGGCCGAGCGGGCGGCCCTGTCCCTGCACAACGCCCGCCTCTACCACCACCAGGCCACCACCTCGTCCGTGTTGCGGCGCAGTCTCCTGCCCATGTTGCCGCCCCATCTGCCCGGGGTGGAAATCGCCTACCGGTACCACCCGTACAGCCGCACCACGCAGGTGGGCGGCGACTGGCTGGACGCCATCCGGCTGCCCGGCCACCGGGTCGGTCTGGTCATCGGTGATGTGGCGGGCCATGGTCTGCACGCGGCCGTGGCGATGGGCCAGCTGCGCACCGCCGTCAAAACCCTCGCCACCTTGGACCTTCCCCCCGCGCAGTTGCTGCTCCGCCTCGATCAGTTCGCCCAGGGGCTCGACCAGACCATCCTGGCCACCTGTCTGTACGGCGTCTACGACCCGCTCGCCCGCCGGGCCACCTTCGCCAGCGCAGGGCACCTTCCCCCCATCCTGGTGAGCCCGGACGGCGAGGACGAACTGCTGGAGGTGCCCGTCAGCGCGCCGATCGGTGTGGGAAGCACCGCCCTCGACACAATCGAGCTGTCCATCGACCCCGGCAGCCTTCTCCTCATGTGCACCGACGGCCTGGTAGAGACCCGCGAGGAGGACATCGAGGACGGACTGTCCGCCGTGCGCCGCAGCCTCACCGTCCCCCACCTTTCGCTGGAGGAAGCGTGCGACGCCCTCCTGCGGCGACAGCATCCCGGCGGCCACCACGACGACGCCACGGTGCTCATGGCCCGCCTCCACGGCATTCCCCACGACAGAATCACCACGTGGCTTCGCCCGCAGCGGCCCGAGCAGGTGCGCGTCGTCGGCTGGTCGCAGGAGTGAGGGCGCGCCGAATCGGGAGCACCGGGAGGGCGCTCACGCGCTGCGCGCCGGGAGCGCGCCGTCGTCGGCGGTGACCACGCGGGGCACCGGGCGGGCGAGGTGTGCGACGCGGGCGACGGGGCGCTCGGGGGCCGTCCGTGCGTCGGCCCGGGCGGTGCTCCACAGCCATCCGATGTCCCGGGCGAAGGACCAGACCAGCGAGGTCAGGGCCAGCAGGACGACCGCGAGGTTCGCGGGGGCCGGGAGGAGGCCGGTGGCGGCCACGAGGAGGGCGACGCCCTGGAGCGCGGCCACCGTCTTGCGGGCCATGCTGTGCGGGAGGGGCGCGCTCAGCCAGGGCAGGAAGCGGGCGGCGGCGACGAAGGCGTAGCGCATGGCGCCGATCAGCAGCACCCAGGGGCCCAGCGCGGTGGCGACGTAGACGCTGAGCACCAGGATGAGGACGGCGTCGACCTCCATGTCGAACCGTGCGCCCAGGGCTGAGGAGGTTCCGGTGCGGCGGGCCACCTGGCCGTCGACCGCGTCGAGGATCAGGGCCACCGCGGTGAGCGCGGTCAGGACCGCGACCCGGGGCGGGTGTGTGAAGGAGTCGGCGACCAGTGCGGTCACGCCCCCGACGAGGGTGGCCCGGGCCAGGGTGACGCGGTTGGCGGGTCCGAAGGAGGACAGCCAGGAGCGGGAGACGGCGCGGGTGAGCACGGCCCAGGTGACGGCCGCGAAGACGAGGCCGGTGAGCCAGCCCGCGGGCCCCAGGTCGAGCGAGGCGCCCAGGAGCGTCAGCAGGAGGAGCTGTACGCCCGCCCCCGCGGCCGTCTCCTGCCGCAACAGCCTCGCGTTGTGTGTGTGGTTCAGCGCCACCGGGCACCCCTCCGGCTGTGTGACAGTGTCGATTGGTGCCGCGTAGCGTGTGCGCGGCTTGATGATGTCCCGTACGTGGCGCGTCCCCCGTTTGTTCAGCGCCATGTGCGGCCCGTTGTTCAGCGCGGAGTTTCCGCCCGACCTTTCAGGAGGACGCCGATGGAGCGCGTCGCCCGTGCTTTCTGGCTCAACTCCCCCGGTCACGGCGGGATACGGGATGTAGAGCTGCCCGAGCCCGCCGAGGGCGAGGTGGTGGTGCGCACGCTGTGCTCCGGTGTGAGCCGCGGCACGGAGGCGCTGGTGTTCCGGGGCGGGGTGCCGGAGAGCCAGTACGGCGCGATGCGGGCGCCGTTCCAGGAGGGCGACTTTCCCGGGCCGGTGAAGTACGGCTACCTCAATGTGGGGGTGGTCGAGGAGGGGCCGCGGGAGCTGGTGGGCCGTACGGTCTTCTGCCTGTTCCCGCATCAGACGCGGTACGTGGTTCCGGCGAGCGCGGTGACGCCCGTGCCGGACGGGGTGCCCGCCGAGCGGGCGGTGCTGGCCGGGACGGTGGAGACCGCGGTGAACGCCCTGTGGGACGCGGCGCCGCTGCTCGGCGACCGGATCGCGGTGGTCGGGGCGGGGATGGTCGGGGCGTCGGTCGCGGCGCTGCTGGCCCGCTATCCGGCCGTGCGGGTCCAGCTGGTGGACGCCGACCCGGCGCGCGCCGCGGTCGCCAAGGCGCTCGGCGTCGACTTCGCGCTGCCGGAGGACGCCGAGGGCGACCGTGATCTGGTGGTGCACGCCAGCGCGAGCGAGGCCGGTCTCGCCCGCTCCCTGGAGCTGCTCGCCCCGGAGGGCACGGTCATCGAGCTGAGCTGGTACGGCGACCGCCGGATCAGCGTGCCGCTCGGCGAGGCGTTCCACTCCCGCCGGCTGACCGTGCGCAGCAGTCAGGTGGGGACGGTGTCCCCGGCGCGGGGCGGCCGCCGCGGCTATGCGGACCGGCTGGCGCTCGCGCTGGAACTGCTCGCCGACCCCGCGCTGGACGCGCTGGTCACCGGGGAATGCGCGTTCGATGAGCTGCCGGGGGTGATGTCCCGGATCGCCGCGGGTGACCTGCCGGGGCTGTGCCACCGGGTGCGGTACGAAGGCCGGTGACGCGGTGCGGAACGCGGCGCGAAAACCCGACTGAACAAGGCTGAGCTGGGGCTGAACACGGGGAAGGCATCGGCCGTACTAGAAGCCGAGATGTGCCAGCCGGACCGGGAGGGCCGTTGTTCAGCATCACCGTCCGCGATCACCTGATGGTCGCCCACAGCTTCAGCGGAGAGGTCTTCGGACCCGCGCAGCGTCTGCACGGCGCCACGTTCCTGGTGGACGCCACCTTCCGGCGCGCCGCGCTGGACGACGACAACATCGTCGTCGACATCGGCCTGGCCACCCAGGAGCTGGGCGCGGTGGTCGGCGACCTCAACTACCGGAATCTCGATGACGAGCCCGCCTTCAAGGGGATCAACACCTCCACCGAGTTCCTGGCCAAGGTCATCGCCGACCGGCTCGCGGAGCGGGTGCACGCCGGGGCGCTCGGCGAGGGCGCGCGCGGCCTGTCCGGGCTCCAGGTGACCCTGCACGAGTCGCATGTCGCCTGGGCGAGTTATGAGCGTGACCTGTGACCGCGCACGTGGAGAGCAGTCCGGGGAGCCTGATCGGCCTGGGCGGCGGTGCCGTCCCGCCGCCGGCGCGCGAGGTGCACGTCGTGATGCCCGGTGGGGTGGACGACCCGGCCACGCCGAGCGGCGGCAATACGTACGACAGGCGGGTCTGCCGGGAGCTGCCCGGCATCGGCTGGGACGTCCACGAGCACAGGATCGCGGGCAGCTGGCCGCAGCCGGGTGCGGCGGCGCGTGCGGAACTGGCCCGGCTGCTGGCGGAGCTGGCGGACGGCAGCATCGTCCTGCTCGACGGGCTGGTGGCCTGCGCCGTCCCCTACCTCGTCGTTCCCGAGGCGGAACGGCTGCGGCCCGCGGTGCTGGTGCATCTGCCGCTGGGTGAGGAGACGGGGCTGGCCCCCGGCCGGGCGGCCGACCTGGACGCGCTGGAGCGCAAGACGCTGAACGCGATGCCCGCGGTCGTGGCCACCAGCGGCTGGGCGGCCCGCCGGCTGGTGGCGCACCACGGGCTCGCGCCGGGCCGGGTCCATGTGGCCGCGCCCGGCGCCGATGTGGCGCCGCAGGCGTCCGGCACGGACGAGGGCACGCGGCTGCTGTGCGTCGCCTCGGTGACCCCGCGCAAGGGCCAGCACCGGCTGGTGGAGGCGCTGGCGGAGGTCACCGATGTGCCATGGACGCTGGAGTGCGTCGGCGCTCTCGGCCAGGACCCCGCCTACGTGGACCGGCTCCGCGACCTGATCGAGGCGTCCGGGCTCGGCGACCGGGTGCGGCTCACCGGCCCGCGCGGCGGCGCGGAGCTGGAGGCGAGCTTCGCCGGTGCCGATCTGCTGGTGCTCGCCAGTTACGCCGAGACGTACGGCATGGTGGTGACCGAGGCGCTGGCGCACGGTGTTCCGGTGCTGGCCACCGCCGTGGGCGGGATTCCGGAGGCGCTCGGGTACGCGCCGGAGGGCAGTGTGCCGGGCCTGCTGGTACCGCCGGACGACCCGGCCGCGCTCAGGGCGGCGCTGCGCCGCTGGCTGGGCGACCCCGATGTACGCCGCCGGCTGATCACGGCCGCCCGCGGCCGGCGCACCGCGCTGGACGGCTGGCAGACGACCGCCACGGATCTGGCCGGTGCGCTGGAACGACTTCGCCGCGAACCCCGGAGGGCCGCGTGACCACCACCGATACACCTCAGTACGCGCCCGAGTGGCTGGAGTTGCGCGAGGGCGCGGACGCCGCCGCCCGCGCGCCCGAACTGCTGGAGCCGCTGCGTGCCCGGCCGGCCGGGGCCACCGGGATGGTCATCCATGACCTCGGCTGCGGCACCGGTTCGCTGGGCCGGTGGCTGGCGCCCCGGCTGGACGGCCCGCAGGAGTGGGTTCTGCACGACCACGACCCCGCTCTGCTGGAGCTGGCCGCCGAGCGGGCGCCCCGTACGGCCGCCGACGGCAGTCCGGTCACGGTGCGCACGCGCCGCGGGGACCTGGGCTCGCTGACCGCGGCCGATCTGGCCGGTGCGTCGCTGGTGACGGCCTCCGCGCTGCTGGACGTGCTCACCGCTAAGGAGATGGAAGGGCTCGCCGCGGCCTGCGCCGGGGCGGGTTGTCCGGTGCTGCTGGCGCTGTCGGTGGCGGGCCGGGTCGAGCTGACCCCGGAGGATCCGCTGGACGCGGAGATCGCGGAGGCGTTCAACGCCCATCAGCGCCGCTCCGGTCTGCTGGGGCCGGACGCCGTCGCGGTGGCCTCCGAGGCGTTCGCCCGGCACGGCGCGACGGTACGGACGCACGCCAGCCCCTGGCGCTTGAGCGCCGCGGAGTCCGCGCTGGCGGCGGAGTGGCTGCGGGGCTGGGTGGGCGCGGCCGTGGAGCACCGGCCGGAACTGGAACCACGCGCCGAGACGTATCTGCGGCGCCGGCTGGCGGAGTGCGCGGCGGGTGAGCTGCGGGTGGTGGTGCACCACGACGACCTGCTCGCCCTGCCGCGCCCTGCGCACCCCGGGCCGGCACCGGTGAGCCCCGGACCGACGGGTGAGGTGTCATGAGCGCGACGCTCCGGGCCCGGCTCGGCACACTCGCCGGAGCGGCCATCATCGCGGTGCTGCTGTGGCAGATGGGCACCGGCGCCTTCCTGGAGGGCCTGCGGCGCATCGACGGCCTCACGCTGCTGGCCGCCCTCGGACTTGGCCTGCTGACCACCGTTTTCAGCGCCTGGCGCTGGTGCGTGGTGGCGCGGGCGCTGCGCATCCGGCTGCCCCTGGTCCAGGCCGTCGCCGACTACTACCGCTCCCAGTTCCTCAACGCGGCGCTGCCCGGCGGCGTCCTCGGCGATGTGCACCGCGCCGTACGGCACGGGCGGACCGAGGGCGATGTCGCCCGGGGCGTGCGCGCCGTCGTGTTGGAGCGGACCGCGGGTCAGGTGGTGCTGGTGATGGTCGGCGTGGCGCTGCTGTTCGCCCGGCCCTCGCTCGCCCTGTCCGAGGCCGGGCGGGTGGTCCACGCCGTGGCCACGACGCCCGGCGCCGTGCCCGCGCTGCTCGCGGTGTGCGGGCTCGGGGCCGTGGCCGTCGTACGGCTGCGCCGCAGGCCCGGCACCTCGCGGGGGCGCCGGGCGCTGCGCGCCGCGCTCACCGAGGCGCGGCGGGGGCTGCTGGCCCGCGCGAGCTGGCCGGGGGTCGTGATCTCGTCCGCGGTGGTGCTGGCGGGCTATCTCGGGATGTTCCTGCTGGCCGCGCGGGCGGCGGGATCAACCGCCCCGGCGGCCCGGCTGGTGCCCATCATGGTGCTGGCCCTGCTCGCCATGGCGCTGCCGCTGAACGTCGGCGGCTGGGGTCCCCGCGAGGGCGTCACCGCGTGGGCCTTCGGCTCCGCGGGCCTGGGCGCCACGCAGGGGCTGACGGTCGCCGTCGTGTACGGGGTGCTCACCTTCGCCGCGAGCCTGCCCGGTCTGTGTGTGCTGGTCGGGCAGTGGGTCATCCGGCTGCGGCGTCCCCAGGTCCAGCTCGAAGAGGGTGTCCTCGCCGAGGTGGGTGCGGCGGGTCCGGGGCCGCAGGGCGTCGCGCATGACGGGGGTGCCGTCGAAGCGCAGCCCGGGGATGCCGTCGCCGAGCAGAACCGGTGCCACGGTGACGTACAGCCGGTGCAGCGCGCCGTCGTGCAGAAAGCGCGACACCGTGACGCCGCCGCCCTCGACCAGCACCCGGCCGAGCCCGCGCGCCGCAAGCGCCTCCACCAGGCGCTGCGGCGTGAACGCGGCACGGTCCGGCAGGGTCAGTACGTCAACGCCGTCCGGCGCCGGCCTCCCGTCCCTGGCGTCCGCCCCCACCACCCACAGGGTCGGCGCTGAGCCGTCGGTGAAGACCCGGCGATGCGGAGGTACCCGGCCGTGCGGATCGAGGACGACGCGCACCGGATGCGGTCCGGAGCAGGCGCGCACGGTGAGCTGGGGGTCGTCCGCGATGGCGGTCCCGGCCCCGATCACCACGGCGTCGGTAAGGGCGCGCAGCCGGTGCAGATGGCACCGGTCCTCCTCGCCGGTGACGTAGTCGGCATCGCCGGTGCGGGTCGCGATGAAACCGTCGAGGCTCTGGCCGAGCTGGGCGATCGTCAGCCGCGGCCCGGCCAGGCAGAGCGGCAGATAGCGGTCGGCCAGCTCGTCGGCGCCGGGGGTGGCGTCCGGCCGCCAGCGCACCGCGCCGCCCGAGCCGCGCACCAGCCCGGCGGCCCGGGCCTCGGCCACGGACCGTATGGAACGCAGGCGCTCCCACGCCCGCGCCGTGTCCAGGGTGGTCATCGCGTCTCCGTTTCCTGTCGCTCGCCGACGGCGGACCCGCCGACCACGGAAAGGTACTCGGCGAAGGATTCGGTGAGTGCGGCGAGAAGTTCTTTTCCCTTACCGGCGGATGCCAGGGAAGGGCGGCCGATGACACCGGACTCGGTGTACTCGGCCATACCGAGGGTCAGCAGATGCTTCCGGTCGTCGGCGAGACAATCGGAGGTTTCATAACCGGGACGGACGAGTTCGGGATGGGCATGCAACAGGATGGAGGTCTCCACTTCTCCGGCGTGCATATCGCTGTACGACGGGGTCAGGACACCGGCCCTGGTGCGGGCCGTGTCCCAGTCGGCCGAGCCCGGGAAAAGCGCCATGCGAGTACCGGTGCCGGCGGATTCCTGAACAATGTTGCGCAGGACGTAATTTCCGCCGTGCCCGTTCACCAGAATCAGCGAACGGATACCGGAGCGGCGCAACGATCCGGCGATGTCTCGCACCACGGAGTACAGGGTCGCGGCGGATATGGAGACGGTGCCCGGCCAGTCCGCGTGCTCGTGCGAGCAGGACACCGTGACGGGCGGGAGGAGCTGGACCGGATACGCCGCGGCGATCTCCCGGGCGATGGTGCAGGCGATGACCGTGTCCGTCACCAGCGGGAGATACGCGCCGTGTTGCTCGAAGCTGCCGATGGGCAGGACGGCGACGCCGGCCCCCAGGGCCCGCACCTCCTCGGTGGTCGTCGGCGGCAGGAGCCCCGAGGCCCACTGCTCCGGCGTTTCCGAATCACTCATGTTCCACGGGCCTTTCGTTCTTCGTGCTGCGTGCTTCCTGCTTTGGACGTGCGGCCCGTCACCCGGCCGACTTTGCAATTTTCCCCTACGCCACCCGGCGTTTACCAGATAGGGTTGCAACATGACAGCAAGTGATAGCGTGTTGGTCGACAGCGCTCGGCGGTCGGATGTCGAGCGAGTGGTGAATCTCCGGCTGTCCACCGTGCACGGCGACTTTCTCGCCTTCGGGTACCAGGACCACAATCGCGGAGACGAACAGATCGCGCTGGTATACGGCGACGTCAAGGGCGAGGACGCACTGACGCGTGTGCATTCCGAGTGCCTGACCGGAGATGCCTTCGGTTCCCGGCACTGCGAATGCGGCGACCAACTGTCCGCGGCGCTGCGCGCCATCGTGAGCGAGGGGCGGGGCATTCTCGTCTACCTCCGCGGCCACGAGGGCCGGGGCATCGGCCTGCTGGCCAAGCTCCAGGCGATGCAGCTGCAGGCGGAGGGTCTCGACACGGTCGAGGCCAACCTCGCGCTCGGCCTCCCCGACGACGCCCGCGACTACCAGGTGGCGGCGGAGATGCTGCACGACCTCGAGGTGCGCTCCATACGGCTGCTCTCCAACAACCCGCGCAAGCGCGAGGCGCTGCTGCGCCACGGCATCAAGATCAGCGAGCAGGTTCCGCTGCTGATCGAGCCGTGCGAGGAGAACCTGCCCTACCTGCTGACCAAGCGGGAGCGGATGGACCACTACCTGCCGCATCTGGACGGCGTGCTGACGTCCGTCGACGGCGGCGCAGGGCGGTCCTGAACAGCGCGCGGAGCCGGTGGCGCCGATGGCGCGGCGGGCCCGCCGCGCCATCGGCGCCCCAGGTGCACTGAGGCAAGAACAGGCGATCAGCGCACATATGTCCGATGATGTGAAGCATGGACGTGGAGATCACGCTCCGGGTGGACGGTGCGGATCACCGGCTCACCGTCGACACCCGTACGACACTGCTGGACGCCCTCCGCGAGCGGCTGGGGAACACCAGCCCCAAGAAGGGCTGTGACCATGGCCAGTGCGGCGCCTGCACCATCCTGCTCGACGGCCGCCGCGCCCTCTCCTGTCTGGCGCTGGCGGTGGCGCACCAGGGCGCCGACGTCGTCACGGCCGCCGGTCTCGTGAACGGCGCCGGGGGTGACGGTCTGCATCCGCTCCAGCGCTCGTTCATCGCCCATGACGCGTTCCAGTGCGGCTACTGCACCCCGGGCCAGATCTGCTCGGCGGTGGGCATGCTGCGCGAGGCGGCGGAGGGCTGGCCGAGCGCCGTGGCCAAGGATCCGAACGCCGCCGACGTGGTGCTGGACGACGAGGAGATCGCCGAGCGCATGAGCGGAAACCTGTGCCGCTGCGCCGCGTACGCCAACATCGTCCCGGCCATCGCCGATGTGGCACACCGGGACGAGGGGGCGCGCCGATGAAGCCCTTCCGCTACGAGCACGCCGACACCGTCGCGGCGGCCGTGACCGCGCTCGCCGAGGAGCCGGAGGCGGCGTATCTGGCCGGTGGCACCAATCTGGTGGACCTGATGCGGCTGGAGGTGGCGACTCCCGAGGTGCTGGTCGACGTGACGAGGCTGACCTCGGACCGGATCGAGGAGCTGCCGGACGGGTCCCTGCGCATCGGCGCCGCCGTCCCGAACAGCGATCTGGCCGCCGACCGGCGGGTCCGGCGGCGTTATCCGGTGCTCTCGCAGGCCCTGCTGTCGGGCGCCTCGGGCCAGTTGCGCAACCTCGCCACCACCGGCGGGAACCTGTTGCAGCGCACCCGCTGCGCGTACTTCCAGAACGTGACCACCCCGTGCAACAAGCGCGAGCCGGGGTCGGGGTGTTCGGCGCTGGAGGGCCATCAGCGCGACATGGCGATCCTCGGCGCCTCGCCCTCCTGTGTGGCCACCCACCCCTCCGATATGGCGGTCGCGCTGGCGGCGCTCGACGCCGTGGTCTGCGTACAAGGCCCCCAGGGTCCGGACGGCGAGCTGCGCGTCCCGCTGACCGAGCTGCACCGGCTGCCCGGCGACACCCCGGAGCGGGACACGGTGCTGCGGCGCGGGGAGCTGATCACGGCCGTGGAGCTGCCGCCGCCCGACTTCACCGCCACCTCCCGCTACCGCAAGGTGCGCGACCGTACCTCGTACGCCTTCGCGCTGGTGTCGGTCGCCGCCGCGCTGGACGTCGCGGACGGCGGGACCGTACGCGACGTACGCATCGCGCTCGGCGGCGTGGCGCACAAGCCGTGGCGGGCGTGGAAGGCCGAGGAGTCGCTGCGCGGCGCTCCCGCGACGTGGGACAGCTTCCGGGATGCCGCCGCGGCCGAGCTGAGCCAGGCGGAGCCGCTGCCGGGCAACGCCTTCAAGGTGGCGCTCGCCCGCAACACCCTCGTCGCCACGCTGCTCGATCTGCTGGAGGTGGCGCGGTGAACGAGGTCCGCGAGGTCAGGCAGCGGCCGCGGGCGGTCGGCGCGCCGCTGCGCCGGATCGACGGCGCGCTGAAGGTCACCGGTACCGCCACCTACGCGTACGAGTGGCCCGTCGAGCACCCCGCCTACCTCCATCCGCTGCAGGCCACCATCGCCGCCGGGCGGATCACCGGGGTGGACACGGCCGCCGCGGAGGCCGAGCCGGGGGTGCTGGCCGTGCTCACCCATCTCACCGCGCCGCGGCTGACCGTGACGGATCCGGAGCTGGCGGTGCTGCAGTCCGACGAGGTGGCCTGGCGGGGGCAGTTCACCGGTGCGGTGGTCGCGGAGACCCCGGAGACGGCCCGGTACGCGGCGGGCCTGGTGCGGTTCACCTACGAGCGGCGCCCGCCCGACGTGGCGCTGCGCGAGGACCGGGACGACCTCTACAAGCCGGTGGACGCGGCCCAGTTCGGCCGGGGCGGCGGCGAACTCCAGGACGGCTCCCCCGCCGACAGCCGTCTGGGCGACGCCGATACGGCACTGGCCGCCGCGCACACCGTGCTGGACGCCACGTACACCACGCCGATGTACCACAACAACCCGATGGAGCCGCACACCGCCGTGGTCACCTGGTCCGACGGCCGGCTGCTGGTGTACTGCTCCACGCAGGGCGCCACGATGAGCCGCGGTCTGATCGCCGCCACCCTGGGGCTCGAACGGGGCCGGGTGCGGGTGGTCTCCCCGCACGTCGGCGGCGGCTTCGGCTCGAAGGTGTATCCGCACGCGTACGCGGTGCTCGCCGCGATGGCGTCGCGGACCGTACGAAGGCCGGTCAAGTTCACGCTGACCCGCCAGCAGATGTTCGCGCTGGTGGGCTTCCGTCCGGCGTCGATCCAGCGGATTCGGCTCGGCTCGGATGCCGACGGCCGGCTGACCGCCGTCACCCATGACGTGGTCGAGCAGACCGCCCGGGCCAAGGGGTACGCCGACCAGACCGCCGTGTGCACCCGGCTGATGTACGCCGCCCCGCACCGGCGCACCACCCACCGGCTGGCCCCGCTGGACATCCCGGTGCCGACGATCATGCGGGCGCCGGGCGAGGCGCAGGGCATGTTCGCGCTGGAGTCGGCCATGGACGAGATGGCCATCGCGTGCGGCATGGACCCGGTGGAGTTCCGCATCCGCAACGAGCCGGACGTCCACCCCGAGTCCGGGCTGCCGTTCTCCAGCCGCCATCTGGTGGCCTGTCTGCGCGAGGGCGCCCGCCGCGCCGGATGGGAGCGGCGCGATCCGACGCCCCGGGCGCGCCGCGTGGGGCGGTGGCTGGTCGGGACCGGGGTGGCCGCCTCCACGTACCCCTCGCCGCGCCTCCCGGGGAACGCGGCGACGGTCCGGATCGGACGGGACGGCCACTGCACGGTGCTGATCGCCGCCGCCGACCTGGGCACCGGCACCTGGACGGCGCTCACCCAGATCGCCGCGGACGCGCTCGGCGTGCCGGTCGAGCGGGTGGAGCTGCGCATCGGGGACACCACCCTGCCGAACGCCTCCCCGGCCGGCTTCTCCTCCGGCATCAACAGCTGGGGTTCGTCGATCGCGGAGGCCGCGAGCCGGTTGCGGAGGCTCCTGGTGACCGAGCACGGCGACGTGGTTCCGCCGGACGGTCTGGAGGTCACCGCCGAGATGCCCGCCAACCCCGACGCCGAGCGGTATGCGATGCACAGCTTCGGGGCACAGTTCGCCGAGGTCCGGGTGGACGCGGACACCGGGGAGATCCGGGTGCCGCGGCTGCTGGGGATGTTCGACGTGGGCCGGGTCATCAACCCCAGGACCGCCCGCTCGCAGCTGCTGGGCGGCATGACGCAGGGCATGTCGATGGCGCTGTACGAACACAGCGTGCTGGACCCGCGGTTCGGGCATGTGGTCAACCAGGACTTCGCCCAGTACCACATCGCCGCCAACGCCGATGTGCACGCGGTCGAGGCGCACTGGGTGGACGAGACGGACCCGCACACCAATGTGATGGGCGCCAAGGGGCTCGGCGAGGTGTGCATCGTCGGTACGGCCGCGGCCATCGCCAACGCCGTGCACCATGCGACGGGTGTGCGGGTGCGCGATCTGCCGATCACCCTCGACAAGCTGCTACCCGCTTAAGCCAGGTGCCGTCCGCGGCCGCCTCGCGCGCGAAGTCGGCGATGTCGCGCGGCTCGCGGCCGAGGGCGCGGCGCACGCCGTCCGTCACCCGCGCGTTACGGCCGTCCAGGAGCGTGCCGAACAGCTCGGTCAGGAAGGCCACCAGATCGTCCGGGAGCCCGTGGCAGCCCAGCATCGCCCCGTACTCCTCCGCCGGGACCGGCACGTAGCGCACCTCGCGGCCACTCGCCCGGGCGATCTCCCCGGCCGCCTCGGCGAAGGTCAGCAGCCGCGGTCCGGTGAGGTCGTGGATCCGCCCCGCGTGCCCGTCGCCGGTCAGGGCCGCGACCGCGACCTCCGCGATGTCGTCGGCGTCGATGAAGGGCTCCTTGACGTCCCCGGCGGGGAAGACGATCTCGCCTCCGAGCGCTCCGTCCCGCAGGATGCCCTCGCTGAAGTTCTGGAAGAACCAGCTCGCCCGGATGACCGTCCACTCGGCGCCGTCCACCGCCACGGCCCGCTCGGCGGGCAGGGTCGCGTCCACGCCGCGCGCGGAGAGCAGCACCAGCCGCCGGGTGCCGCCCCGGACGGCCTGTTCGGCGAAGGCCCGGAGGGTGGCGGCGGCGCCGGGGTCGGCGATGTCGGGGTAGTACGCGAGGTACGCCGCGACGGTGCCGCGCAGCGCGGGCTCCCATGTGGCGCGGCCCTCCCAGTCGAAGGGCGGCTCGCCGCCGCGGGAGCCGATCCGTACCGGATATCCGGCGGCGGTCAGCCGCTCGGCGATCCGGCGGCCGGTCTTGCCGGTGCCGCCGAGCACCAGGACGGTCTTTTGTGTCGTGTTGTCTGTCATACGGACAGCCAACTCGCCCGCGGTGAGACGGGCCATGGCCGAAAGGCTCGTCCGCATACGTGTGCGTCTACGCTGTCCCCGGGGGTGGGACATGGACGCGCTGGCGAACCTGCTGGACGGGCCGCGGGCCCGGGAGGCTTTTCTGCTGCGGGCCGTGATGGAGCCGCCGTGGTCGGTACGCATCGAGGACCGGGCGCCGCTGTGTGTGATGACGATGGCGCGCGGCGAGGCGTGGGTGGTGCCCGACGCCGGTGAGCCGCGGCGGCTGGGCCCGGGTGACGTGGCGGTCGTACGCGGCCCGGATCCGTACACGGTGGCGGACTCCCCGGACACCCCGCCGCAGGCGTGGATCCTGCCGGGCGAGGAGTGCCGGACGGCGGACGGCCGGGATCTGGCCGAGGCGATGACGCTGGGCGTGCGCACGTGGGGCAACCACGCGGACGGCTCGGCCACGATGCTCATCGGCACCTATCCGCTGGACGGGGAGGTCAGCGGGCGGCTGCTGGACGCCCTGCCGCCACTGCTGGTGCTGACCGGGGAGGTGTGGGACTGCCCGCTGATGCCCTGGCTCGGCGAGGAGATCGTCAGGGACGAACCGGGGCAGTCGGCGGTGCTGGACCGGCTGCTGGACCTGCTGCTGATCGCCGTGCTGCGGGCCTGGTTCGCCCGCCCGGAGGCGCAAGCCCCGGCCTGGTACCGGGCACTGGGCGATCCTGTGGTGGGCCGTGCGCTGCGGCTGCTGCAGAACAACCCGGAGCATCCGTGGACGGTGGCGGGGCTGGCCGCGAAGGCGGGCGTCTCACGGGCGGCGCTGGCCCGGCGGTTCACCGCGTTGGTGGGCGAGCCGCCGATGGCGTATCTGACCGGCTGGCGGCTGGCACTCGCGGCCGATCTGCTGCGCGAGCCGGACGCGACGCCGGCGGCGGTGGCCCGGCGGGTGGGATACGGCAGCGCCTTCGCGCTGTCCGCGGCGTTCAAGCGCGAACGGGGCGTCAGCCCGCGGGAGCACCGCGCTCGCCGCGCCGCGCCGCCCGCAGGCTGACCGGCGCGACGCGCAGACAGCCGTCGGGGCCGCAGGTGGTGGTGCGGTCGTAGAGGTCCATGAGGCGGCGGACACCGCGGGCGATGTCGTACCGCTCGACCGCGTCCGGCACCGGGTACCGCAGCGGGCCCGCGGCCACCTGGTGGCGCAGCGCGTCGGCGAGGGCGGCCGCGCCGGGGGCGAGGCGGCGGGCGGCGGGGGCGGCGTCGGAGGGGAGTTCGTCGAGGGCCGGGCAGCGGGAGTACAGCACCGGCAGCCCGGCCGCGAGGGCTTCCAGCGCCGCGAGCCCGAACGCCTCCTCGGCGGACGGCGAGACCAGGACGTCCATCGCGGCCAGCAGCCCCGGCAGCCCGGCGGGCCGGTCGTCGGACGGGGCCACGGCCCCGTCCCGCTCCCCCAGCAGCCGGATCCGGTCGGCCGCGCCGAGCCGGGCGGCCAGGTCCTCCAGGGCGGGGCGCTCGGGCCCCTCGCCGACCAGCAGCAGCCGGGCCCCGGGTACGTGGGCGACGGCACGCACCGCGATGTCGAACCGCTTGGCCGCCACCAGCCGGCCGACCGCGCCGACGACGAAGGCCCGTTCGGGGATGGCCAGGCGGGCGCGGGCGGCGGCGCGGGCAGCGGGGGTGAAGCGGAAGTGGCGCGCGTCGATGCCGTTGGGCACGAGGTGGATGCGGTGGTTGGGCACGCCCCAGTCGCGCAGCCGGTCGGCGACGGTGGCCGAGACGGCGACGGTCGCCGAGCCCAGCCGCTCGGCTGCGAGATAGCGCGCGCGGACGGCGGGGCTCAGGGGGCGGCCGTCGACGCTGTGCTCGCCCAGGGCGTGTTCGGTGGCGATCACGGCCCGTACGCCCGCCAGCCGGGCGGCGATCCGGCCGTAGACGCAGGCCCGGTAGAGGTGGGTGTGCACCAGGTCGTAGCCGCCGGCGCGGATGGTGCGCACCAGGTCGGGCAGCGCCCGCAGCTCGCCCGCGCGGCCGTCCGGGGGCAGATGGGTGACCGGGATGCCGTCGTCGCGGATGCCGTGGGCGGTTCTGCCCGGTGCGGCGAGGGCGACCACGTCGCAGCGCACCGGCACATGGCGCAGCAGCAGCCGCAGCTGCTGCTCGGCGCCGCCGGCGCCGAGGCGGGAGATGATGTGCAGAACTCTCATCGGGCGACCCCGCCCCATCTTCCGTCGTGCAGCCGTGGATTCCGTGCGGCCGTGGCTTCGTTGATGCGCGTTTTTCACGCGAGCTCCGACCCTGCCAGAGCGCGGGATGTAAATCACGTAAGACGCGCACTGATGGGCCGTCAGAGTGGCTCTTTCACGGCTTTCCGCCAAGGGGCGCGCCGAAAATCCGATGTACGCAATACCGCCACATCCGATTGTTACCTTCTCATCTTGCGCGATGACATGACGAATGTGGTCCGTCCGGGTCATCGCGGCGCGATATCCGGTTCCAGAACAGCCCGCGGGAGTGCCCATGTCTGCGCAAATCCCCGTCAGAGATTCGAGCAACGCACGAGATCCGCGTGGCGGAGTCGCCGCCGCCGCGCGCACCGCCGGGCACGCCGCCACACCCCCGCACGCGCGCCCCGCCCCGGATGCCGCGCACTCCCGCCCGGCCACGGTGTACGAGTACAAGCGGTACAGCGAGCTGGCGGGCCCGCTGACGAAGCCGCCCGCCGGCCGCCCGTACCGGGTGCGCAGCCGCAGTCTGCTGGCGCAGGAGCCGCACCGGATCCGGGCGGCGCTGCTGCTGTGCGGGGCGCCGGTGTGCTCGGCCCTGCTGCTGCTCTGGCTACTGCGCCCTGACCACTGGGTATCGCGCCCGTATGTGACGGCGTGGGAGTCGGCGGCGGATGTCGTGATGCTGGTCTCGATCGCGCTGATCGAGACGTTCCGGCTGGTCACGGTGGTCTCCAACGCGCATGCGACGCTGATGGCCCGGGATCCGGTGCCGGTGACCGCCGAACCCGGCACCCGGGTGGCGTTCCTGACGAGTTTCGTGCCCGGCAAGGAGCCGATCGCGATGGTCCGGGCCACGCTGGAGGGCGCGGTGCGCATCCGGCACCAGGGGACGATGGACGTCTGGCTGCTGGACGAGGGGGACGACCCGGAGGTCAAGGAGCTGTGCGCGCGGCTCGGCGTACGGCACTTCTCCCGCAAGGGCGTCGAGAAGTGGAACCAGCCGAATGGCGCTTTCCGGGCGAAGACGAAGCACGGGAATTACAACGCCTGGCTGGACGCGCACGGCGACGGTTATGAATTCATGGCATGCGTGGACACCGACCACGTACCGCTGCCCAACTTCCTGGAGCGGATGCTCGGTTACTTCCGGGACCCGGATGTCTCCTTCGTGGTGGGTCCGCAGGTGTACGGAAACTACGACACGGCCGTCACCAAGGCCGCCGAGAGCCAGCAGTTCCTCTTCCACGCGCTGATCCAGCGGGCCGGGAACGCCTACGGGAGCCCGATGTTCGTGGGCACCAACAACGCGGTGCGGATCAGCGCGCTGCGCTCCATCGGCGGGCTGTACGACTCGATCACCGAGGACATGGCCACCGGCTTCGAGCTGCACCGCCACCGCAACCCGGCCACCGGCAGGAAGTGGCGCTCGGTCTACACCCCGGACGTGCTCGCGGTCGGCGAGGGCCCCAGCTCCTGGACGGACTTCTTCACCCAGCAGATGCGGTGGAGCCGGGGCACCTACGAGACGGTCCTCAAGCAGTTCTGGAAGGCCCCGTTCACGCTGTCGCCGGGGAAGCTGCTGAACTACACGCTGCTGATCACGTACTACCCGATGACCGCGGTCAACTGGGTGCTCTCGGCGCTGTCCTGCACGCTGTTCCTGACGCTGGGGGCCGCCGGGATCGACATCCCGGCCGAGTTGTGGATGATGCTCTACAGCGACGCCGCCATGCTGCAGATCGGGCTCTACATCTGGAACCGGCGCCACAACGTCTCCCCGCACGAGCCCGAGGGGTCGGGCGGACTCGCCGGGATGCTGCTCTCCGCCCTGTCCGCGCCGATCTACGTCAAGTCGCTGTTCGACGCGGCGCTGCGGCGCAAGAGCCGGTTCGTGGTCACGCCCAAGGGCGACTCGTCCAGCCCGGACCGGCTCTCCACGTTCCGTATCCATCTGCTGTGGGGCGGACTCTTCGGCACCTCACTCGTGGCCTCGTTCTTCCTCGGGCACGCGCATGCGGCGATGCGGACGTGGGCCACTCTCGCGGTCGCGCTGTGCCTGGCGCCGGTGGTCATCTGGTACGGCGGGGTGCTGCGGGGCCGGCGCCGCCGGGTGGCGGCGCCGGCCGTACCGACCGCGCGCGGGGACAGCCCGGACGCGGTGTGCGCCCTGTGAGGCGGGGCGCGCCGTGATACCGGGACGGAGCGCCTCAGCGGTGACCCGGGCCGGCGTGACGGTGGCCCGGGCCGCCGGCGTTCCGGGCCAGGCCGAGCGCGTACTCGGGCCACCAGTGGCCCGCCGGGGGCCCGCCGTTGCAGGTCCCGTCGGATTCGCCGGGCCGTTTGATCCACAGATACGCGTCCACCAGCCGGTCCCCCGTGTGGGTGGACGGCGCATGGCCCAGCGCCCGACCCGGCGGGTTGCACCAGGTGTGCCGGGCCGCGCCCCGACGGCGCAGCGGGCCGTTGCCGTTGCGGCTGGTGTCGATGACGAAGTGTGCCCCGCCGACCGCGCGGGACAGCCGGTGGCCGTACCGCTTGGTGCGGCCGGTGCGCTGGAAGTTGGCGACGTTCAGGGAGAAGCCGTCCGCCTGCTCGATGCCGCTCTTGAGCAGCGGCACCATCAGCCGGGCGGGGTTCCTGATCCAGCCCGCGTTCCCGGCGTCCAGATACACCCGTACCCGGGGCAGGGCGGCGAACGCGGCGACCGCGTCACGCAGCAGCGTCAGCCGGGAGCGGACCATGCGGCGGGGCACACAGCGGTCGACGACCTGCGCCACCGCGTCGGGCTCCAGCACGACGATCGCCTTCCGGTCGCCGATGCCGAGGGCGATCTGCTCGATCCACCTCCGGTAGGCCGCGCCGTTCGCCGCTCCGCCCGCCGAGTGGCCGCCGCAGTCCCGGTACGGGATGTTGTAGGCGACGAGCACCGGGGTGGTGCCGGTACGGGCCGCGGATTCGGTGATGAAACGCACCCGTTCACGAGGGGGCTGGGGGCCGAGCCATTCGGCGACCGGCTGCTCCGCGATCCGCCGGATCAGCACGGCGTCGTTGTTCTTTCCTCCGTTCTTTCCCTCTTCCTCCCGCGCACGGACGTGCCGGGCGGCCGGGCCGTCCGGGTTCACCCAGAGCCCGTCCCGCCGCGGCGGGGAGTCGAACATCTGACACCCGCACAGCGGCATCATCGCCACGACACCACATGCGGCGACCGTCACCAAGCGCCGCATCACCGACTTTTTTGGATCTTTTTCGCGCATGCGACGCATCATGGCATCGCGTGCCGCCGGTTCAGCGGACGCCGCGTTTGTAGTGTCCCTGGTCGTGGGCGGTGTCGCCGCCGTCGCCGCCGCCGTCCTCCGTGCGCCACAGCGGATGCTCGCGGGCCGCCCACTGCCGGTCGACCCGCCCGGTGCGCATCCCGCGCCGCGCCTCCGGATCGGCGAGCGCCTTCCCGATGTGCCCGATCACCACGATGCCGACGGCCAGCGCCAGCCAGTCGTGGACGAACGTGGCGCTGGTGCGCCACATCAGCGGGGCCAGCCCGGTGAACCACATCAGCGATCCCGTGGCCGCCATCACCAGCACCGCGCCCGCGGTCCAGGCGGCGTACACCTTCTGGCCCGCGTTGAACTTGCCCGCCGGGCGCTCGCCGGGGCTGTGGTCGCGACGCAGCGCGGCCCGCAGCCAGCGGCGGTCGTGCGGTCCGAAGCGGTTGAGGCGGCCCAGGTCGGCGCGGAAGGCACGGGAGGCGAGACCGAGGAGGGCCGGGACGGGCGCCAGGATGCCGGTCCACTCGTGGACGGTGACCACGAGCGCGCGGCGGCCCACGAGTTGGGCCAGGGCGGGCACGTACAGACAGGCCGCGCTGACCACGCACGCACCCAGGAGCGCGGCCGTCGTGCGGTGGATCCAGCGCTCGGCGGGCGTGAAGCGGCGCACCCGGCGCGCGGTGGCGGCCGGGGCCGCGGCGGTCTCAGGCAGTGGGGTCATCGTCGCGTCCGTTCGACTTGCCGACCCAGGCGTCCACGTCGTAGCCGCGGTCCTCCCAGTAGCCGGGGCGCACCTCATCGGTGACGGTGATGCCGGAGAGCCACTTCGCCGACTTGTAGAAGTACATGGGCGCGACGTAGAGCCGGACCGGGCCGCCGTGTGCGTGGCCCAGCGGCTCGTCCTTCATCCGCAGCGCCACCAGGACGTCCGGGCGGCGCGCCTGGTCGAGGGTGAGGCTCTCGGAGTACGCCCCGTCGAAGCAGGTGAACCGGACCGCCTTGGCGCGCGGGCTCACCCCGGCGGCGTCCAGCAGCGTCGACAGCCGCACCCCTTCGAACGGCGTCCTCGGCACCCGCCATCCGGTGACGCACTGGACGTCCCGGACGAGCCGGGCCTGCGGAAGCGCGCGCAGGTCGGCGAGCCGGTAGTCGGCGGGCTTGTCGACGAGCCCGCCGACGGTGAGGCGATAGCTCGTGGCGTCCTTGCGCGGGACGGAGGACGTCACGGAGTAGTACCGGAACCCGCCGCCGTTGGGCAGCAGCCCGGTCACCCCGGTGGGGTCCTTGTCGGACAAGGCGCCGAGCGTGTTCTCCAGCCCGCGCTGCGCCCAGGGAGCGGCGGCCATACCGGCGGCGCCGAGGCCGAGCATGCCGAGCAGGATGCGGCGGCCGACGGGTGCGCCGCGGCCGTCGCCACGGTCGTCGTCGTGCTCGCCGTCGCCGGGGGTTGCGTCCATGTGCTGATGAGACCACCGGGTGGGGTGGCGCGCCATCGTCTGTGGCTTTTCGTCAGACTTCCGTCAGAACTGAACGCGGTTACGACACCGCCCTGGCCGCCGCGCGGCCCGCCGTCCGGCCAGAGAAGAGGCAGCCGCCCAGGAAGGTGCCCTCCAGGGACCGGTAGCCGTGCACGCCCCCGCCGCCGAAGCCCGCCGCCTCCCCCGCCGCGTAGACGCCCGGCAGCGGCTCGCCGCCCTCCGTCAGCACCCGCGACGACAGATCCGTCTCCAGCCCGCCGAGGGTCTTGCGGGTGAGGATGTTCAGCCGCACGGCGATCAGCGGGCCCGCCTTCGGGTCGAGGATGCGGTGCGGGGCGGCGGTGCGGATGAGCCGGTCGGCGATGTACTTACGGGTCCCGCGCAGGGCGGTGACCTGGAGGTCCTTGGTGTAAGGGTTGGCGATCTCGCGGTCCCGGGCCACGATCTCGCGGCGCAGCTCGGCCTCGTCGATGAGCGGGTCCTCGGTCAGCTCGTTCATCCGCCGTACGAGGGCGGGCAGCGAGCGTTCGACGACGAAGTCCGCGCCGTGGTCCATGAACGCCTGGACCGGTCCCGGCGTCCCGGCCCGCCCGCGCCCCAGTACGTCGCGGACGCTCTTGCCCGTCAGGTCCGGGTTCTGCTCGGAGCCGGAGAGCGCGAACTCCTTCTCGATGATCTTCCGGGTGAGGACGAACCACGTGTGGTCGTACCCGGTCCGCATGATGTGTTCGAGGGTGCCGAGGGTGTCGAAGCCGGGGAAGAGCGGGACCGGGAGGCGCCGTCCGCGGGCGTCGAACCAGAGCGAGGAGGGGCCGGGCAGGATGCGGATGCCGTGCCGGGGCCAGATCGGGTTCCAGTTCTCGATGCCCTCGGTGTAGTGCCACATCCGGTCGCGGTTGATGAGGCGACCCCCGGCCTCCTCCGCGACGCCGAGCATCTCGCCGTCCACGTGCGCGGGGACGCCGGAGATCATCCGCTCGGGCGGGGAGCCCAGCCGCTCGGGCCAGTTGGCGCGGACGAGGTCGTGGTTGCCGCCGATGCCGCCGGAGGTGATGATCACGGCCTGGGCGCGCAGTTCGAAGGAACCGGTCGCCTCGCGGCTGCTGGCCGTGCCCCGCTCGGCGCGGCTCGGCTCCAGCACCTCGCCGGTGACGGTGTCGACGGCGCCCGCGCTCCGCGAGAGCCCGGTGACCCGGTGCCGGAAGCGCATGGAGACCAGGCCGCGGGCGGCCGCGGCGCGCACCCGGCGCTCGAAGGGGGCGACGACGCCGGGTCCGGTGCCCCAGGTGATGTGGAAACGGGGTACGGAGTTGCCGTGCCCGGTCGCGTCGTAGCCGCCGCGCTCGGCCCAGCCGACGAGGGGGAACAGCCGCAGCCCCTGGGCGTGCAGCCAGGACCGCTTCTCGCCCGCCGCGAAGTCCACGTACGCCTCGGCCCAGCGGCGCGGCCAGTGGTCCTCCTCGCGGTCGAAACCGGCCGTGCCCAACCAGTCCTGCCAGGCGAGTTCACGGCTGTCGCGGATGCGCAGCCGGCGCTGTTCGGGCGAGTCGACGAGGAAGAGGCCGCCGAAGGACCAGTGGGCCTGGCCGCCGAGCGACTGCTCGGGCTCCTGGTCGAGCAGGATGACCTTGCGGCCCGCGTCGGCCAGCTCGGCGGTGGCCGCGAGGCCCGCCAGGCCCGCCCCGACCACGATCACATCCGCGTCGTACGCCATGGTTGGTGGTATCCCGTCCTCGTCAGCCGGTCGACGGTGTCGTCGGGTGCGATCCTGCCTACCGGCCAGTACGGGCGTCAACCGCTCCGAACGCGGGGGTGAGAGCGCTTTCCGGACACCGTCACTTCCAGGCTATAGCTCTCTTCTGCAGCAAATCAGAACAATCCCTCATCGCTATTGGACACGGTTCAGCCAAACCGGCATCATCAACGACCATGGCTGACCGCTCCGTTGAGCAACCCGGGCCGCCGTACCAGGCGGACAAGCGCATCGTGAATCCGACACTTGTCACCCCCGGTCCCCAGCCCCTCCAGGCCGGGGACTCCCCCGGCACCCCGCACATCCTCCAGGGCGAGATCATCGGCCCCCGGCACCGCCGCCGTCGGCGCGTCGACCCGCGGCGCAAGGCGGCCGCCGGGGCGATCCTGCTGTCGGCCACCGGCGCGGCCGCCACGCTCTTCATGCTCATGGGCAAGGACGCCCGCCAGGCGCAGGCCGCCCCGGGGCACGGCTCGTCGCCCACCGCCCCCGACGAGCCGGAGCCGAAGGCCGCCCCGTTCGGCGATTCGGCCGGCGGCGACAAGCCGATGCGCGGTTCGCGCACGACCGAGCCCGCGGCCCCGGCGCCCGCCGCCAAGCCCGCGACGCAGGCCCCGGCCGCCCCCGCCGCCGAGCCCCGCACCCCGTCCTCCGGTCAGCAGTCCAAGCCCTCCTACGTCGACGCGGCCGAGCAGTGGCGGAAGCGGGCCGCGGCCTGGCGGCAGTGGGCCAATGAGCAGGCCCGGCGGCAGGCGGAACGACAGGCCGAGGGCCAGGGCCAGGGCGGCTGGGGGAATGGTCAGGGGAACGGCAACGGCCCGTACGGCCAGGGACCCAACGGCCAGGGGCAGGGTCAGGGACCCTACGGCCAGGGGCAGGGTCAGGGGCCATACGGCCAGGGCTCCGGCTCCGGCCCGTACGGCGGGCAGGGCGGGCCCCAGGGCGGTGGCCCCTGGCGCTGACCGCGCGGCCATCTGCTTGTATGGCCGTATGCCTGATCAGGAGCCGCTTTCCGCCGACGAACTGCTGGACATCGTGGACGAGCGGGACCGGGTGATAAGCCAGGCCCGCCGCGGTGACGCCACCGCCCTCCGGCTGCGCCACCGATGCGTCTTCGTCCTCGCGCGCGACGCCGAAGGCCGCGTCTTCGTCCACCGCCGCACCGACCGGAAGCTGGTCTTCCCCTCGCTGTACGACATGTTCGTCGGCGGGGTCGTCGCGGCGGGCGAGAGCTACGACGAGGCGGCGCTGCGGGAGGCGGAGGAGGAGCTGGGCGTCCAGGGGCTCCCCGCCCCCGTACCGCTGTTCTCCTTCCTCTACGACACGCCCGAGCACACCTGGTGGTCCCGGGTCTACGAGGTGCGCTGCGACCTTCCGGTCGCGCCGCAGGCCGAGGAGATCGCCTGGCACGACTTCGTCACCGACGAGGAGCTGGAGCGGCGGCTCACCGAGTGGGAGTGGGTACCGGACGGCGCGGAGGCGTACCGCCGGCTGCAGGAATGGCGCCGCGAGAGGCCCACCCCGTGACCGGAGGCAGACTCGGCGACGCCGTGGGATACGTCCGGCTGTGGTTCGCGCCCGAACGGCTCCGCGAGGAGGGCGACACTCCCGACTACCGCTTCTCGCTCGCCAACGAGCGCACCTTCCTGGCCTGGCTGCGCACCGCGATGGCCCTGGTGGGCGGCGGTTTCGCGGTCGACCAGTTCCTGCCGGACACCGGCCGCCCGCTGCGGCTGACGCTCGCGCTCGTCCTGCTCGCGGGCGGCGCGGTGTGCGCCCTGCGCGCCATCAACCACTGGATCCGCTGCGAGCGCGCCATGCGGCGCGGCGAGGACCTGCCGGTGTCGCGCTTCCCGGTGACGCTGGGGCTCGCCGTCGGGGTGGTCGCGCTGCTGATGGTGATCGTCGTCGCCGTGGGGTGGGGCGGGTGACGGAGCCGGTGCGGGACCCCGGGCTCCAGCCGGAGCGCACCCGGCTGGCGTGGCGGCGTACGACGCTGGCCTGCGCCGTGGCCGCCTCGCTGGCCGGGCGGCAGACCCTGCACGCGGGCCTCGGCCCGGCCCCGGTGCTCGCCCTGTCGCTGGTCGTCCTGTCCTGGCTGGCCTTCGTGGCCGTGGCCCACCGCCGCATCCGCCACCTCCACGCCCCGCGCCCGCCCCTCCTCCCCCCACGAACCGCGGCGGCCGCGGTGGGGTGCGTGATGGCGGCGGCGGTGTGCGGCGCGGCCATGCTGCGCTGACCCGAGCCTCCTTTTGGCTCGGTTCTCCCCCCAGCTACCGCTGGGAGGTGCCTCTCACTCGTCTGCGACCGTGATGACGATCTTGCCGCGGGTGTGGCCCTCCGCGCTGCGCTGCTGCGCCTCCGCAGTCCGCTCCAGCGGGTACGTCGCCGTCACCTCGACGCCCAGCGCGCCGCGCTCGGCGAGGTCGGTCAGGTCCTGGAGGTCGTCCGGGTCGGGGCGCACGAAGACATAGGCGCCGCCGAGGCCGAGGACCGCCGGATCGGCGATGGACGCCAGCCTGCCGCCGGGCGCGAGCACCTCCGAGGACGCGGTGAGCGCGTCGCCGCCGACCAGGTCGAACGCCGCCTGCACCCCGTCGGGGGCGAGCCCCCGCACCCGCTTGACCAGCCCCTCCCCGTACACGGTCGGCTCGGCGCCCAGCGCCCGCAGATAGTCGTGGTTGTGCTCACCGGCGGTCCCGATGACGCGGGCGCCCAGATGCCGGGCCAGCTGTACCGCCATCGAGCCGACGCCCCCGGCGGCCGCGTGCACCAGCACCGTGTCGCCCTCGCCGACCCGCAGCGCGCCGACCAGCGACTGGTAGGCCGTCAGGCCCGCCAGCGGGATGCCCGCGGCCTGCTCGAAGGTGAGGTTCCGCGGCTTGCGGGCGAGCGTGCGCAGGGGCGCGGCCACGTACTCGGCGCAGGTGCCGCGGGACAGGAAGTCCTCGCGTACGTACCCGATCACCTCGTCCCCGGCCTGGAACCCGGTCACCGCCGGTCCGGTCTGCTCCACCACCCCGGCGACGTCCCAGCCCGGGATGACCGGGAAGACGGCGTCCAGGACGGGGTCGAGATAGCCGGCCTGCGCCTTCCAGTCGACGGGGTTCACGGCGGCGGCCCTGACCCGGATCAGCACCGAGTCGGGCCCGACCTTGGGGTCCCGGACCTCGCCGAATTCGAGGACCTCGGGGCCGCCGTAGCGGCGGTAGCTGATGGCCTTCATGGTGGCTGCTCCTTGCGGTTCCTGATGACGGTTGCCGGGCGGGTTCCCCCTCACGACGCTCCTGCTCGGGTGCGGGCACCGCAAATCCGGCCCCGGCCGGTTCAGGCGGGAACGCGGTACGGCACCTGGGCCGCCGCCGGGGGCAGCGCGGTCCGCGGCTCGGCCCCCGCGAACCAGAAGCCGAGCAGGAAGGCGGCCGTCGACTCCAGGTGGCGGGCCCGCTCCAGGCCGCCGCCGTCCAGCGGTACGCAGCCCATGTCGCGCACGAGGGTCCGTACGGCCTCCAGCGCCCCCTCGTCGTCCCCGCACAGCGGCACCGCGAGCGGGCCGTCCGCGAAGACAGGCGGGGTCATCCGCCACACCGAGTCGGCGCACAGGTTGAACGCCTTCACCACGTGGGCCCCCACCGCCTGCGCGGCGATCCGCTCGGCCACTCCCGGGCCGCCGTCGGTGGCGAGGACGAAGCGGCCGGGGACGACCGCGTTGGTGCAGTCGATCAGCGCCCGGCCGCTCAGCGTCCCCTCCCCCGCGCCCGCCGCGTCCAAGGTGGCCGACACGCCTTCGTACGCGACCGCGAGCAGCGTCACCTCCCCGAACCCGGCGGCCTCGCGCGGCGATCCGGCCCGTGCCCCGTGGCCGATCCGCTCCGCCAGCGCCCCTGCGCGGCCGGGTGTGCGGCCGCCGATGAACACCGTGTGGCCCGCCCGCGCCCACTGCCCCGCCAGCCCCTCGGCCATGGTTCCCGTGCCCATCACTCCGATCCGCATCGCGCGGCCTCCTCATCGCTTCCGAATCGCTTCCGAATCGCTTCCGAATCGCTTCCGAATCGCTTCCGGGGCGGCATGTGCCGCCTGCTGGGACAGGACACTAGGAAGTCCGTTGCACACCCCGCGGTGCCCAACGGATCCGCTAGGACGGCCAGCAGGAGGCATGAGTGACGACGACCCCACACCCCTCGCCCACCGGCCGGTTCCTCGCCGACTGCCGGGCCCGGATCGGCTTCGACCTGCTGACCCGCACCTGGACCGCCGTGGTGATCTTCGGCCTGCGCGAGGGCCCGCGCCGCCCCGGTGAGTTGCGCGCGGCGATCGGCGGCATCAGCGCCAAGGTGCTCAACGAGACGCTGCGCCGCCTGGAGGACGACGGGCTGGTGGAGCGGCACCGGTACGCGGAGGCGCCGCCGCGCGTCGAGTACGGGCTGACGGCGCTGGGCCGGTCCCTGCTGGGTCCCCTCGAGGCGCTGGGCTCCTGGGGGATCGAGCACGGCGACGCGGTCGTCGAGGCCCAGGAGCGCGCCGAGAACCGTGACGAACGCACACTGGACTGCATACCGACTGGTCGGCATCATGAGACGGACATGGAATGAGGGACAGGGAATGAACCGGCCACCCGCCTTTCATGGACATCCACGGACATCCACGGAAGAAGTGACTCGATGAACGCAGCCAACCCGCCAGGACTCGACCTGACGCGGCTCCGCGCCCATCTCGACCGCGAGCGGCCGGGGCTGGTGGGCGGCGAGCTGAGTGCGGAGCTGATCGAGGGCGGCCGGTCGAATCTCACCTACACCGTCACCGACGGCACCTCCCGCTGGGTGGTCCGTCGCCCGCCGCTCGGGCATGTGCTGGCCACCGCCCATGACATGCGGCGCGAGCACCGGGTGATCAGCGCGCTGCATCCGACCAGCGTGCCGGTGCCGGAGCCGGTGCTGCTGTGCGAGGACGAGGCGGTGGTCGGATCGCCGTTCTACGTCATGGAGTTCGTGGAGGGCACTCCGTACCGTACGGCCGAGCAGCTGGCCGTCATCGGTCCGGAGCGCACCCGGGGCGTGGTGATGTCCCTGGTGGATACGCTCGTCGCGCTGCACTCGGTCGACCCGGCCGCCGTCGGGCTGGGCGACTTCGGGCGGCCGGAGGGCTTTCTGGAGCGGCAGCTGCGGCGCTGGGGCAAGCAGCTGGAGGCCTCGCGCAGCCGTGAACTGCCCGGCATCGACGAGCTGCACACCCGGCTCGCCAAGGCGCTGCCCGCCTCCCCCGCGCCCACCGTGGTGCACGGCGACTACCGCCTGGACAACGTCCTGGTGGGCGCCGACGACCGGATCAAGGCGATCCTCGACTGGGAGATGTCCACGCTCGGCGATCCGCTGACCGACCTCGGCCTGATCGTGATGTACAGCGAGCACCCGAACATCGAAAACGCGCCCATCTCCTCCGTTCAGGGCGCCCCCGGCCACCCGGGCACGGCCGAGCTCATCCAGCGGTACGCCGAGGGCTCGGGCCGGGACGTCACCGGCGTCGCCTGGTACACCGCCTTCGCCTACTTCAAGCTCGCGGTGATCCTCGAGGGCATCCACTACCGCTTCACCCTCGGGCAGACCGTCGGCGCGGGCTTCGACCGCATCGGCGACATCGTCCCGCGCTTCATCGACAACGGCCTCACCACCCTCCAGAAGAGCTGAGACACCTCATGGACTTCGCATTCGACGCCCGCACCGAAGAACTCCGCGCCAAACTCCTGACCTTCATGGACGAGCACGTCCACCCGGCCGAGGCCATCGCCGGGGAGCAGCGCGCCAAGCTCGGCTCGCCCTGGGAGACCCCGCCCGTTGTGGAAGAGCTGAAGGCCGAGGCCCGTAAGCAGGGGCTGTGGAACCTGTTCCTGCCGGACTCCGAGTACGGGGCCGGGCTGACCAACCTCCAGTACGCCCCGCTCGCCGAGATCACCGGCCGCAGCCCGCAACTGGCCCCCACCGCCCTCAACTGCGCCGCGCCGGACACCGGCAACATGGAGGTGCTGACCCAGTTCGGCAACGAGCAGCAGCGCAAGCAGTGGCTGGAGCCCCTGCTCGCGGGCGAGATCCGGTCGGCCTTCGCGATGACCGAGCCCGAGGTGGCCTCGTCCGACGCCACCAACATCGAGACCCGGATCGAGCGGGACGGTGACGACTACGTCATCACCGGGCGCAAGTGGTACATCTCCGGGGCGATGAACCCCAACTGCAAGATCTTCATCGTGATGGGCAAGACCGATCCGGAGGGCGCGGATGTGCGCCGCCAGCAGTCGATGGTTCTGGTGCCGCGCGATGCGCCCGGGGTCGAGGTGCGGCGGGCGATGCAGGTGTACGGCTACGAGGACCACTGGCACGGCGGCCACGCCGAGGTCGTCTTCGACCGGGCCCGGGTACCGGCCGCGAACCTCATCGGCGAGGAGGGCGGCGGCTTCGCCATCGCCCAGGCCCGGCTGGGCCCCGGCCGCATCCACCACTGCATGCGGCTGATCGGCATGGCCGAGCGGGCGATCGAGCTGATGTGCCGGCGGGCGGTGGCCCGGCAGGCGTTCGGCAAGGCGCTCGCCCAGCAGGGCCAGGTCCACGAGTGGATCGCGGACGCCCGGGTGGCGGTCGAGCAGCTGCGGCTGCTGGTCCTCAAGACGGCCTGGATGATGGACACGGTGGGCAACCGGGAGGCGCACACCGAGATCCAGGCCATCAAGATCGCCACACCGCGGACGGTGGTGGAGATCCTGGACCAGGCGGTGCAGCTGCACGGCGCGGGCGGGGTCAGCCAGGACTTCCCGCTGGCCGAGCTGTGGGCGTCGGCGCGTACGCTGCGGCTGGCCGACGGGCCGGACGAGGTGCACCAGCGGTCGCTGGCGCGGCGTGAGCTGAAGCGGTACCTGTAGGTCGGGGCGGGCGGGGGTTTGTACCGGGGGCTCCGCCCCGGACCCCCGGTCCTCAAACGCCGGACGGGCTGGATTCGCTGCCCGTCCGGCGTTCGACGCTTTATGGCCGCAGCGCGCGGAGCAGGAGGTCGGCCAGGTGGTCGGCGACCTGCTGGGGGCCCAGGGGGCCGCCGGGGCGGTACCAGGTGCCCAGGTGGTGGACGGAGCCGAAGTGGTAGTCGACCACCAGGTCCGCCGGGGTGTCGGCGCCGAACACCCCCGTCCGCTGGCCCTCCTCGACCAGCGCGCGGAACCGCTCGTGGTAGCGGCGCCGCTCGGCCCGCACCTGTTTGTACTTCTCCGGGCTCAGATGGTGCATCGACCGGAAGAAGATCGTGGTGTCGTCGAGGTTCTCGATGGTGGTCACGACGACATCGGCCGCCGCGTCCCGCAGCCGCTGCTCCACGGGAGCGTCCGCGTCCGCGAAGGCGTCGAGCCGTTCCTGCTGGAGGCGGAGCACCCGGCCGTAGATCTCGTGGAGCAGATCGTCCTTGGAGCCGAAGTAGTGGTACAGGGCTCCCTTGGTGACCCCCGCCGCCTCGACGATCTCCTGGACGGATGTCCGGTCGAACCCGCGCTCCGCGAAGAGGCGGGTGGCGGCGGCCAGCAGCCGCCGCGGCACCGGCTGTCCGTTGCCGTTCGTCGTTCTGGCCATGGTCGCCACCCGCTTCTCTTCCGTCTCATCCTCGCAGTTCTCGTCGGAGGATCTTGCCACTGGTCGTCTTCGGCAGCTCGGGCAGGATGTCGACCTCCCGCGGGTACTTGTACGCGGCCAGCCGGTCGGCACAGTACGCGGCCAGCTCATCCGCCGTGACCTCGGCCCCGGGCCGCAGACTCACGTACGCCTTGACCGTTTCGCCCCGGTAGGGGTGCGGTTTGCCGACGACGGCCGCCTCGCGGACGGCGGGGTGAGTGTAGAGCACGTCCTCGACCTCGCGCGGCCATACCTTGAACCCGGACGCGTTGATCATGTCCTTCTTGCGGTCGACGACGTACAGCCAGCCGTCCTCGTCCATGAAGCCGATGTCCCCGGTGCGCAGTTCGCCCCCGGGCATACCGGCCTCGGTGGCGTCGGGGCGGCGCCAGTACCCGGGGGCGACCATGGGGCCGCTCACCACGATCTCGCCGGGCTCGCCGAACGGCAGGTCCTTCCCGTCGTCCCCGGCGATCCGTACGAGGGTGTCCGCGCCGGGCACACCGACCGCCAGGGTGCCGGAGACCGGGTCGACGGGGGCCCGCACACCGGGCGGGACGCTGGCGCAGGGGGCGGTGCACTCGGTGAGCCCGTAGCCGTTGTGGATATACGGGCCGAGGGTCGACTCGAACCGCTCGACCAGCGCGGGCGGCAGCGGGGCGCCGCCGGAGGAGATGATCCGGAAGGACGAGAAGTGGTCGCGGGTCGCCTGCGGATGGGCCATCAGCGCCATGAAGGCGGTGGAGGGGCCGACGGTGTACGCGGGGCGGTGCTCGGCGAACGCGTCCAGGACGACCCCGGTCTCGAAGCGGTACGCCAGCGCGAGCGTCCCGGCCCCGGCGAGGCTCGCGCCCAGTTCGCAGACCATGCCGGTGATGTGGAACAGCGGCGCCAGCGCGAAGATCGCCGAACCCGGGGGCAGTTCGTGGAGGAGGTGCTGCCGGTCGGCGTTGTAGGAGACGTTGACGTGGGTGTTGATGGCGCCCTTGGGGGTGCCGCTGGTGCCGGACGTATAGCTGATCAGCGCGATGTCGCCGGGCGCGGGCTCGGGGACGGCGGGCGGCCGGGCACCGGCGCGGGCGGCCGCGAGGAGGTCGTCGGTGTCCTTGGGCACCGGGATGCGCTCGTCGCGCAGCACCCGCTCGTCGTTCCGGGTCTGGAAGTCGTACGCGTCCGCGGTGAGCGCGATGCGCACCGGGGTGCCCGCGGCCGTCTGGCGTATGTACGCCTCCCAGCCGGTGCGGGCACACACCAGCGCCGTGACCTCGGCGTCGGTCAGGATGTGGGTGAGTTCGCCGCCCTTGTACATGGGGTTGACGGGGACCACGGCCGCGCCCGCCTTCCACGCGCCGAGCAGCGCGATCACGAAGTGCGGGGTGTTCTGCAGCATGATCGCGAGCCGGTCGCCGGGGGCGAAGCCGCGCCCGGCGAGGTGGCCCGCGAACCCGTCCGACAGCTCGTCCAGCTCCCGGTAGGTGATCCGGCCGTCGAAGTAGGCGATCGCGGGGTGGTCCGGGGCGTCGCGCACGGCCTCCCGGAAGGCGTGCAGCACGCTCGGCCGCGGGGTGATCGGCTCGCGCTGCTTCTCGTTGAGCGTGGCGAGCCACGGCTTGTCCTGGTACGACGTCATCGGGGCGGCCTCTCTTCGGTCTCTTCCAGGGTGCGCTGCACACGGTTCATGCCCCGCAGCCACCGCTCGGTGTCGGTGGCGCGCGCGGTGTAGTACCCGGCGACCTCGGGGTGCGGCAGGATCAGGAACCGGTTCTCGGCGATGCCCTTCAGTGTGGCGTCGGCGACCTCCTCCGGTTCGATCGCGGTGGGCAGGAGCACCAGGTCTCCGGCGCTTCCGGTGTCCGCCAGCATGTTGGTGCGTACGCCCTGCGGGCAGACGGCGTGCACGTGGACGCCGCGGTGGCGGTACGTGGCGGAAAGCCATTCGGCGAAGGCAAGCGCCGCGTGCTTGGAGACGCTGTACGGCGCCGAGCCGACCATGGTGAGCAGCCCGGCGGCGGACACGGTGGAGACGAACCGGCCCTCGCCGCGCTCCAGCCAGTCGGGCAGCAGCGCGCGGGCGGCCCGGACGTGGGCCATCACGTTGACGTCCCACGCCTCGGCCCACAGCTCCTCGCCGGCCTCGGGGCCGCCGCCGTGGCCGACGCCCGCGTTGGCGCAGAAGATGTCGATGGTGCCGCCGAGCGCGTCCCGGGCGGCCGGCACCACCGCGGAGGCGTCACCGGGGACGGCGGTGCCGCCGATCTCGGCGGCGACGGCCTCCGCCCCGGCCGCGTCGAGGTCGTTGACCACGACCTTGGCGCCCTCGGCGGCGAAGCGGCGGGCCAGGGCGGCGCCTATGCCGCCTCCCGCCCCGGTGACGACAACTCGCGCTCCACGCACGGTATCCACGATTGAGACGCTCCTCGGATGCGGCGCGGCCGTCGGCCCGGATCGGCCCGGTCGCACCGGCAGACTAACCAGTCGGTATGTAGAACGGAAGAGGGCGTGGAACGGACCGGCGGATGACCATCCGGGGGGGGCGGCTCACCGGTCGCGCGGGCTCCGCGGACGCTGGTCGCCGATGACGCGGCGCCAGCGGGCGTTCTCCCCCGCGAGGGCGTTCCACAGCACGTTGAGCGGATGGTCATCGTTCTGCGCGGCGCGCTCCCCGGCCCGTACGAAGACCCCGACGAGCACATCCAGCTCCGGCGCGATGTCGTCGGCCAGCTCCAGCGTGCGCAGCCCGGCGCCGGTCCGCAGCCGCCCGTCGGCCACCGCGTCGCCGATCCCCTGGGTCACGAGCACCGCGCCGCGCAGCACGCCGGAGGAGAGCAGTTCGAGGCCGTAACTCACGGTGTCGATCTCGGCGGCGACGTGCAGCTCCTGGCGGTAGCGGCCGCCGAACCAGCCGCGCAGGAAGCCGGGGATGAGGCCGTCGGAGGAGACCGCGAGCGGCACCCCGGGCAGGGCGCTCACCGCGACGGAGGGGCCCGGCAGTTCGCCGTCGCCGAGGTTGGTGACCAGGGACAGGCCGCTGCGCCGCCACTCCATGACCTCGAAGCCGTCCAGCCCGCGGTGGTCGCTTCCGTCGGCGAGCACGCTGCCGCAGACCAGGTCGAGTTCCTTGGAGCCGAGCCGATCGAGCAGGTCCCTGGTGCGGACGTGCTCGACCTTCAGCTCGACGCCGCGGCTGTCGAAGTCCGCTGTGACCAGTTCCACGGCGTTCAGCAGAAAGCCGAGGGTGTAGCGGGTGGAACCGACGGCCAGCCGGCCGCCGAGCCGGCGGCGGCAGTCGCGCAACTCCTCCTGCCATCCCTGGAGCGTGCCGCGGGCGAGTTCGGCGAGGCTCTCGCCGGTGGCGGTGAAGAGCACATTCCGGCTGCGGCCGCGTTTGAGGACGAGCGGTTCTCCGCACAGGGTGCCGAAGTTCCGGTTCATCGTGTCGAGCTGTTTCTGAACGCTGGACTGCTCGCGGCCCAGCAGCCGGGCGGCGCCCAGCGCCGTACCGGTCTCATGGACCGCGAGCAGTGTGCGGAGTTGATCCATCGTGGTGTCCAGCAGCGCCGCGGGGTACTGCCACCGATCGCTTGAGGACATTCCGGTCTTCTGCTCCCCCGTACAAGAAAACGCGCCCTGACGATTCGAAGCATAGTGCAGCGTCTGCGGCGCTATTCCTGGTTCGGACCGGCAAGGATATTCCGGAATTCACGACGGAAACAACGGAAATCGCGAGAAGCACGGTAACTTCAGAAATTACCGTGCTCCGCGCTCAGCGGTGGCGTGCGAACTCCACCACCTGCTGGAAGGTGGGACGGTTCTGCCAGCTGATCTTGTCGTGGGTCAGTCCGCCGACCACCCGCTGGATGATGGAGTCGGCGCACCACTGGTCGCCCGCCGCGCAGTTGTCGTCGCCGGGGTAGACCTCGGTGGCGGGCTTGGCGGCGGCCTGCTTGAGGCTGCTGAGCAGGGCGTCGCGGCAGGCGCTCAGCTCGCCGCCGCCGCAGTACGGCTTGGCGAGCGGGCCCTTGACGTCCTCGCCGAGGACCGCGCGCAGGTCCTTGTCGACGTAGGACCACCAGCCGTACTGGAACGACGATCCGGCGTGCGAACCGGTCGGCCCGTGGCCCGCCGAGGGCGATTCGTCCACGCTCAGGTTGGTGCGCAGGGCGTCGTACAGCTCACCGCCGAGGCCGGGCTTGAACTCTGCCTCGACCAGCAGCGGCCACCACGCGTCCATGATGCGCACCGCGTCCGCGTGCCCGTAGGTGTGCGAGCCCGCGCTGGTCTCGCGGCGCTGTGAACCGGCCGCCTGCCAGGACTCCAGCCGCTGTACGGCGGCGGAGAGCGCCGGGTCGTCGATCGGCTTGCTGCGCAGCACCTTCAGCAGCTCGGGCAGCACGTCCTCGCCGCGCAGATCGGTGACGGCGGCCTCCCCCATCGCCCGGGCGAGCGCGGCGCGGGTCACCCCGCCCTTCTTGACCAGGGCGCGCACCCGGTCGTCGAGGAGGTTGCCGCGGTGCACGGAGCCGTTGCCGAAGCCCGCGGCGGTGTAGTCCTTGGCGAGCTTGTTGTTCCAGCTGATGTAGTAGTCCTGGTCGACGGACTGGGGGTGTTCGGCGGGCGGGGTGTACGCGGCGGTGTTGTGCGCCGGGTCGAAGTCCCGCCACTCGTACGCCTGCTCCGCCTTGACGGGCAGCGACGGGTCAACGCCGTCGGCGCGCTTCATGTTGAGCCCGCTGTTGTAGTACGCGGCCTGCCGGGAGTCGGCGTAGAACCAGTTGAAGGTGTAGTTGATGTGCTGGGCGGCGCTCTGGAAGGACTTCGCGTCGGTCACGTAGCCCGGGTCGTTGAACATCTGGAAGCCGATGATCGAGTCGGCCTCGTGGCGGTAGGTGGCGCGCAGCGAGGTGTAGGCGACCGGTTTGCCGCCGACCGTGGCGCGATGGGTGACGAGGCCGTACTTGGTGCGGTACACCTGCATGCGGTACGAGCCCGCGGCGGTGGAGTCGGCGACCGTGGGCTTCCAGGCGTTGCGCCGCTCCAGCTTGTCCATGGGCAGGCAGTCGCCGTGGTAGCGGTAGTACGTCGCGTCCTTGGAGGGCGCGGAGCCGTCCGGTGAGCACAGCTCGACCGCGTAGGTGTCGGTGACGTCCTGGGCGGAGGTGGTGGCGCTCCACGCGTAGTCCTGGCCGCGGCCGAGCTGGACGTACATGCCGACACCCGCGAAGGAGGCGCCGCGGGCGCTGATCCCGGGCCCCTGGATCTCCTGGAGCATCAGCAGCTGCGGGGCGAAGTAGCCGGCCTGCGGGCCGAAGACGGCGACCGGGTGGCCGCTCGCGGTGTACTTGCCGGAGACCACGAGCGCGTTGGACATGCCCTTCTTGCGGCTGAACAGATCGCGGGGCAGCACCCCGTCGTCGTAGATGCCGCGCAGCTTGTCGAGCTTGGCGGGCGCCTTCACCTTGGTGCGGGCGTCGGCTTTGGCCGGGGTGGCGCTGCCCTCGCGGTCGTACACGAGCTGTTCGGGGGTGACGGAGCCGCGGTCGGGCATCGCGGTGCCCTTGGCATCGGCGGGCTTGTCCGCGTACGGGAAGCCCTTGCCGTCGTGGACGGTCAGCACGGCCTCCGGGTCGTTGCGCTGCCGGAAGGACTCCCAGACCTTGGTGCCCTCTTCGAGGCCGTACTTCTGCTGGGCGGCGAGCATCGACAGCGCGCCCTCCACCTCGCCGCCCCCGCCGTTGCCGAAGAGGGCGCCGACGACGGAGGCCAGGGCGATGAGGTCGGTGAGCTTGAACGGCTGGATCTCACCGGCGTTGGTGATCGCGTCGATGTGCCCGGTGAGCACGTACTCGCCGGGGAAGTTGCGGGCGTCCTTCGCCTTCTTGGCGTAGGCGTTGATCCCGTCGACGTACGCCTGGGCATCGGCCAGCGCCTGCTTTCCGCGCTCGCCGCCGGTGGCCAGGATGTAGTCGATCTGCGCCTGATAGTCCGCCTCGGCGTACGGAGCCTGGCGGAAGAAGTCCTGCTCCAGGCCCTGGTTGGCGGCCGCGCCGCCGGCGAACGAGGTCAGCTCGCCGCGTCCCACATGGCGGAACAGGTCCATCAGCCACAGCCGGTCCTGCCCTGCGGCGTATCCGGCGCCGAACTCGGTGCCCTCGCGGGTGGTGCCCTGGATGTGCGGGACGCCGGTCTTCTTGTCCCGGGTGATCGTGACGTCGTCGCGCGGCTTGGTGACGGACTCGACCTGGTCCGCCGGGACGCCGAACGACGAGTCGTTGAAGAAGCTGTTCAACTTGTCGTCGGTGAGCGACGGATAGCCCTGGGCCAGGTCGCCGTACGGTCCGAGCTGGTCGGCGCTGTGCGCGGGGCGGGTGCCGAACACCCGGTTGGCGAGGATGTCGGCGAGGGTCGCGTTGCCGGTCGCGCCGGGGGGCAGGATGTCGGAACACTGCCCGCCGCAGTAGTCGGTGGCGGCTTGTGCGGCGGGCGCCGCGTGGGCCTCTTGCGGCAGCGGGGCCGCGAACGTGGCGCCGAGCGCCAACACCGCGGCCGCGGCGACCGCGACACGGGTGAGCTTGCCGGTTCTGAAACGCATATCCGCTCCTCCCGGATGCAGTTGAGGGCGAGGTTACCGGCGGTACAACAACGCCGGAAGATGAGCGGCCGTCAACTTTCTTCCGCGGATTGCTCCGCGACTTTCTGGAAACACGATGGATCCGGATCGCGCTGCGTTACGTCCATTCGACAACGAGTCGGGTCCGCACTCGCGGAGGTGGTAAGAAGTGGCCGGTTTCAGAGCACTCGCACGAGAGGTTCGTAATCCACGCAGACACGTCACCGCCCGGCGCACCTCGCTGCGCAAATGCCTGGAACGGTTCGCGCCGTACGGGCACCGGGCGACCTGGCACCATCTGTGCGCCAGGACCGGGATCATCCCGGAGGACCGTCAGCCTGAACCCACACGTTTGATCACGGCACTCGAAGAACTCGAGGAGGCCCGCACCCTGTGGCTCGCGTACGAGGCGGACTTCGCCGCCCGGCGCAGGCTGGAGAAACACCACGGCATCCGGCAGCCCAGCGCCGTCGACGACTGGCACCTGCGCACCTGGGGCGGTTGCGACATCATGCCGTGCGAATCCCCCTCGACCCATCCTGACGGCCGCCTCGCCGACGTCCTGCGGCGGCTGATCGTGGCCATGGAAGCAGGTCCGGGCTCCGCCTGCCCGGTCTGCGCCCAGGACCGGCTGGTCTGGCGCGAGGACCTGGACCGCTACCCCGTGGCCGGTCCGGTCTGCGAGGACTGCGGCATCGTGGTGCCGGTCCCGCTGCTGACCACCGAGGCCCTGGCGGCCTCCCGCCGCGCCGGCTGCGCGACGCGGTACGCGGCGGCCTGAGGCCCGGGCCGAGGGCGCGCCCGCCGGGCCAGGCGGGCGCGCCCCGAACACCGCGCCCCGAACACCGCGCCCCACGACACCAAGGGGCGCGCACGGCGCGTTGACAGGGACCGGGTCACCCGAGCATGCTGAGCAGTCGCTTAGCCGTATCGTGAGCTGGATCGCCAGCCGCGTCGCGAGTCGCCCGGGAGGCAGCACACATGGCAGAGCCCAGGATCTTCACCTCGCCCGAGGAACTGCGCGCCGCGGTCGGCGAGGACCTCGGCCCCACCGACTGGCTGGAGATCGACCAGAAGCGGATCGACCTGTTCGCCGAGGCGACCGGCGACCACCAGTGGATCCACGTCGACGCCGAGAAGGCCGCCGCAGGACCCTTCGGCACGACCATCGCCCACGGCTATCTGACCCTGTCGCTGCTTCCGCACTTCAGCCCGCAGCTGCTGCGCGTCGAGGGCGTGCGGATGGGTGTCAACTACGGCAGCAACAAGGTCCGCTTCCCCTCCCCCGTCCCGGTCGGCTCCCGGCTGCGCGCCACGGGCCGGATCGCCGAGGTGGCCGAGGTGAAGGACGGCATCCAGCTGACGCTGACGGTCACCGTGGAGCGCGAGGGCAGCGCCAAACCGGCCTGCGTGGCGGAATCGGTGTCCCGCTTCTACCTCTGATCCGCCGTCGTTCGGGCCGAAGTACCAGCCGTAGTAGCGGTTGAGGGAACCGGTACGAGCAGGTCGTCGCCTTCCTCGCCGCCGCCCTGCGCGGGGACCAGGACGAGGGCCGCAGCCGTAGCGGTGCCCGAACGCCCCCTGATCGGCTCAGGCGGCCGACGCGCCGACCATGCGCAGCACCAGCCCGGCGTAGAGGTCACCGACCTCGTCGGGGGTGCTGCGCCCCCGCGCGTTGAACCAGCGGGCGACATCGATGCACAGCGACAGCACCGCGACCGTGGTGCCCCGCACGTCCGGCACGTCGAAGTCGCCCGCCCGCACCCCGTCCTCGATGATCGAGCGCACCGTCGCGTCCGTGGCCCGGCGCATGGCGATGACCTCGGCGTGGTGCTCCTCCCCGAGCGCCCCCAGCTCGTACTGCACCACGCGCGCGGTCGTATGGTGCTCGGCGTGCCATCGCACGAAGCCCCGCACCGCGGTGGCCAGCCGCTCGACGGGCCCGCCGCCCCCGTCCCGCGCCTCCTCCAGGATGTCCAGCGCGAGCCGGTGGCCGACCTTGCTGATCTGGTAGAGCAGCTCTTCCTTGGTCTTGTAGTGGATGTAGAGGGCGGCCGGACTCATCCCGGCGCGCCCGGCGATGTCCCGCGTGGTGGTGGCGTGATAGCCACGCTCGGCGAAGGCGTGCACGGCGGCGCTCACCAGCCGCCGGGCCGCGTCCGGCGTAATGTCCGCCCACGCCTCGGCCCGGCCCCCGGCATTCTTCCGCTCCACGTCCATGGCGGACACCCTACACGGAGGGTGAGCAAGCGCTTAGGACGCGCCTTCCGGGCGGGTACTAGGATCGCCCGCATGACGTCCTTGGTCCAGGTCAACTACCGGAAGTACGACGGCACTCTGCACTGGAACATGCGCATGCGCAGACTGGGCGAGGACGAGCACGGGGTCTGGCTGGGGCTGCCCGCCCACTCGGTGTCGCGCAAGGGGTACGGCCCCGAGGTGCCCATCGAGTCCGCGCATGTGATCCTCTTCCCGCGCGGGACGTGGTGGACGGCGGTCTTCAACGACGCGCCGCGCTCGACCGAGGTGTACTGCGACATCACCACTCCGGTGGAGTGGGTCTCCCCGGACGAGGTCACCATGGTCGACCTGGATCTGGACGTGCTCCGGAAGCGGGCGGACGGGGCGACCCTGCTGGTGGACGAGGACGAGTTCGCGGAGCACCAGGTGCGGTACGGGTATCCGGCGGACGTCATCGCGCAGGCGGAGGCGGCGGGGCAGTGGCTGATGGAGGCGGTCGGGGGCGGCGCCGAACCGTTCGGGAAGGCGTACCGTCCGTGGCTGGCCATGGTGTCCGGGGAGAACGGCTAGCAGCAACGCCGTTCGGCGTCTTGCCGACGGCGGCGCCCCCGGCCGGTTCCCCATAGGTGGCGACTAGAAGACGACGAGCGCGCGGCCTCCGCGGCCCGCGAGCATCGCGTCGAAGGCCGCCGGGATGTCGTCCAGGCCGATCCGCTCGGTCACCAGGGCTGACGGGTCGAGCCGTCCGGCGCGGATGTGTTCGGCGAGGACGGGGAGGTCGCGGGCGGGGTCGCTGTTGCCGTAGACGCAGCCGGAGAGGGTGCGGCCGAAGTAGAACAGCTCCAGCGCCGAGAAGGTGACCTGCTGGTCCTTGCCGCCGATGCCGACGACGGTCGTCCGGCCACCCCGGCGGGTGGTGGACCAGGCGGTGCGGATGGTGTCGGCACGGCCGACGCATTCGATGGCGACGTCGGCGCCGTGGCCGCCGGTGAGGGCGCGGATCCGCTTGGCCGGGCCGCCGTCGCCGGTGCCGTCACCGCTGAGGACGAAGTCGGTCGCGCCCGCCGCGCGGGCCAGTTCCTCCTTCGCCGGTGACACGTCCACCGCGACGATCGTCCCGGCGCCCGCGAGGCGCGCCGCCTGGAGCACGGCGAGGCCGACGCCGCCGATGCCGAAGACGGCGACGGACTCGCCGGGGCGTACCCGGGCGCTGTGGTGGACGGCGCCGTAGCCGGTGAGCACCGCGCACCCCAGCAGGGCGCCGTCGGTGAGCGGCACGCCGTCCGGCAGCGGGAGCGCCGCGTGTGCCGGTACGACGGTCTCCTCGGCGAACGCGGCCGTGCCAAGACCCGGGTACAGCTCGCCGCCGTCGGCGAGCGTGGCGTACGGCAGGGCCGCGGCGTCCCCGGACTTGGCGCACAGCCACGGCTCGCCGAGCCCGCAGTAGTGGCATCCCCCGCAGGACGGGGCCCAGTTGAGGACGACGGCGTCGCCCGGGGCGATCCCGGTCACGCCGTCGCCGACCGCCGTCACGGTGCCCGAGCCCTCGTGGCCGAGGACGGCGGGGACGGGCTGGCGGAGCGTTCCGTCGGACAGGGACAGGTCCGAGTGGCACACCCCGGCCGCGGCGAGCCGCACCCGCACCTGTGCCGGTCCGGGGGCGGGGATCTCGATGTCCTGGACGCGGAGCGGCGTGCCGAGGGCGGGAAGGACGGCGGCGCGGGTCATGGTGTGGGCTCCTCGGGGTCGGTGCGGGCCGATGTTTCCTCCCCCGGCCCGCACCTCCCCGAAACCGCGCTCCGCTCCGCCTCGGGTGCGCCCCGGTGGTTTCTCTGCGCCGGGAGGCCGGCCACCGTATCAGCGGCTCGCCTCAGGGGCCGTACGGCGATCGCCGCCGAGGCGAGCAGCAGCACGCCGAGCATGACGAAGGGGGCGGCGGTGCCCGCGAGCCCGGCGAGCAGCCCGGCCGAGGCGGGCGCGGCGACCTGGCCGAGACGGTTGCCGGTGAGCCGCAGCGCGAGGGCGGTGCTGCGCGCGTCGTCGGGCGCGGCCTGGACGACGGTGGTCATGGACAGCGGCTGGCCGACGCCGAGGCAGAAGCCGAGCGCGGCGAGCAGCACGCCGAGGGCCCAGGCGGGCAGCGGCAGGGCGACGGCCGCGCACAGCAGCCCGGCGCCCAGGCAGCTGACGGCCATCAGCACGGTACGGCCCATCAGCCGGATCATCGGGGTCATCACCAGGCGGCAGGCGACGGTCGCGGCGGCGCGCAGGCTGAGCAGCAGGCCGACGACGGCGGGAGAGATGGCGCGCTGTTCACCGACGACGGGCAGATAGGCGGTGAGGATGTCGGTGGCGGAGAGCACGGCGAGGCTGAGGAAGATGCCGGAGGCGACCCCGCGGGTGCGCAGGATCCGGAACACCGGCACCCGCCGGGAGGGGGCTTCCCCGGCGGGCTTCTTCAACGGCGCCTCAGCCGATCGGTGCTCGATGCGCCACAGCGAGGTGACCGAACAGGCCGCGACGGCGGCGGCGACGAAGAGCGCGGCGGCGCTGGTGCGGGCGAGTGCGCTGTCGTGGCCGGAGACGAGCTGCCCGGCGGCGATCGGTCCGATGAGCTGGCCGAGCGAGGCGCCGACGGTGAAGTGGCCGAAGTTGCGGTCCTGGTCGGCCGGGGCGCTCTGCCGGGCGACGAGTGACTGGGCACCGATGACGAATGACAGATGCCCCAGTCCCATCACCCCGCTCCAGGCGGCCATCTCGGGCAGGGAGCCCGCCGTGCCGCTGAGGCCGCATCCGGCGGCGATGAGCACGACGCCGACGGGCAGCAGCGGAGCGCACCGGCCGTGGTCGGTGCGCCGCCCGAGCGGTACGGCGGCGAACAGCGGCAGCAGCGCGTAGACGCCCGCGATCACGCCGACCGCGCGGGCGTCGGCGCCCAGTGCGAGAGCCCGGTAGGAGACGGCCGGTCTGGCCATGCTCACCGCCCCCTGCGCGAAGGAGAAGGCGATGACCAGGCGCAGCAGCCAGCCCCTACCGGGCTCCGAAGTCGTCACGGGTCAGATGATGCCGAACGCGATTCCGGCGGCCAGCACCACCAGGGAGGTGAGCACTGCCCATTTCACCGTGAACCGGGTGTGGTCGCCGAATTCGACCTTGGCCATGCCGACGAGCACGTAGACCGCGGGAACCAGCGGGCTCGACATGTGCAGGGCCTGTCCGACGAGCGAGGCGCGGGCGATCTCCAGCGCGGAGACGCCGTGGGTGTGGCCCGCCTCGGCGAGGATCGGCACGATGCCGAAGTAGAAGCCGTCGTTGGACATGAAGTAGGTGAACGGGATGGACAGCAGACCTGTGACCAGACCCATCTGCGGACCCATGGCGTCGGGGACGCCGTCGACGACCCAGCGGGCCATGTGCTCGACCATGCCGGTGCCGGTCAGGACACCGGTGAAGACGGCGGCGGCGAAGACCATGCCGGAGACGTTGACGACGTTCTCGGCGTGGGCGGCGACCCGGGCCTTCTGATCGACCATGCGCGGGAAGTTGACCGTGAGCGCGATGGCGGCGGCCAGCAGGAAGAGGACGGGGATGTCCAGCGTCTCGGTGATCATGAGGGTCAGCAGGGCGACGGTGAGCGCCGCGTTGAACCAGTAGAGCTTGGGGCGCAGGGTGGCGCGGTTCGGGTCGAGGCCCTTGAACTCGTCGTCGCCCTCGTCCGCACCGCTCGCCGCCGGGCCGCCCGCGGGGGCCTCGGCGTCCGTACCGCCACCGGCGCCGCCGGTGCGCTTGCCCAGGCCGATGCCCTTGCCCTTGCCGCCCTCGGCTCCGGCACCCGCGCCGACGAGCACCGTCTCCGAGTCGCCCTCGGTGACCTCGTCGAGGGTCAGCACGCCGAGGCGCTTGCGCTCACGCAGCCCGAGGCCGTACGAGAGGGCGAAGACGAAGAGCAGACCGACCGCGAGGGCGGGGATCATCGGGACGAAGATGTCGCTGGCGTCGACCTTGAGGGCGGCGGCGGCGCGGGCGGTGGGGCCGCCCCAGGGGAGCGTGTTCATGACACCGTTGGCCATGGCGGCGACACCGGTCATCACGACCAGGCTCATCTTCAGCTTCCGGTAGAGCGGCACCATGGCCGACACCGTGATCATGAAGGTGGTGGAACCGTCACCGTCGAGCGAGACGATCGCCGCGAGCACCGCGGTGCCGACCACGACCCGCATCGGGTCCGCCTTGCAGAACCGCAGGATGACGCGGACGACCGGGTCGAAGAGACCGACGTCGATCATCACCCCGAAGTAGATGATCGCGAAGAACAGCATCGCGGCGGTGGGTGCCAGCTCCCCGATGCCATCGATGACGTAATCACCGAGGTGCGCCCCCTTCCCGACAAGGACGCAGAAGAGCGCCGGGATGAGCACCAGCGCACCCATCGGGGACATCTTTTTCATCATGATCAAAACAAGGAATGTTGCGATCATGACGAAACCGAGGATTGTCAGCATGTGGCTACCTCACGTTCGCCTTTGAACTCCCCCAGATTTGGCGGTCGGGGCGACGTTAGGTGGCGCAACTTGGCGTTAACAAGGTCTTGACGTGTGAGCAATAAGCGCAAAACCCCAGGTCAGTCGGTTGGGCGGCCGACGCGGCGATGAGCACAAGGGAAGCGATGGCAGTATCGGGGCATGGCTGAGCAGATCATCGCCGCGTGTGACGGGGCGTCGAAGGGGAACCCCGGGCCCGCGGCCTGGGCATGGGTCATCGGCGGGAACGAGAGCGAGGTGGAGCGCTGGGAAGCCGGGCCCCTGGGCACCGCCACCAACAACGTGGCCGAACTGACCGCTCTGCAGAAGCTGCTGGAGGCCACCGACCCGGCCCTGCCGCTGCAGGTGCGGATGGACTCGCAGTACGCGATGAAAGCCGTCACCACCTGGCTGCCGGGTTGGCGGAAGAAGGGGTGGAAGACCGCCTCCGGCTCACCGGTGGCCAACCGGGACCTCGTGGTCCGTATCGACGAGCTGCTGGGCGGCCGCAGCGTCGACTTCGTCTACGTTCCCGCACACCAGGTCGACGGCGACCCCTTCAACGCCGCCGCGGACGCGGCCGCCAGCCACACGGCCCGCACGCAAGCGCCCGCGGGAACCTCGCTCGGCTCCGCCCTGCCGCCGCCGGAGCCGCAGACGGCTACGCGCTCGGCAGGCCGCAGCCGCCCGTCGCGTCCGAAGGCCGCCCGCTCGGGCGGTGGTTCGATCAAGGCGAAGTTCCCCGGCCGGTGCCGCTGCGGCCGGCCGTACGGGAAGGGCGAGCTGATCGCGAAGAACCCGGAAGGCTGGGGCCACCCCGCCTGCGTGACCGAGGCCACGGCGGCCGGATAGGGAGCAGGGGCCCGCCCGCCGGGGGCGGGCTCAGTCCAGCACGCGCGCCAGATACGCCCGCAGCAGCTCCTTCGTCTCGGCCACGACCGCCGGGTCCCCCTCCGGGTCCACCCGGAAGGCGAGCCGCAGCAGCGCGTCCGCCGTCTCGACCGCGAGCAGGAAGGCGACCCGCAGGCGCTCGTCGGCCTCTGCGGTGCCGTCGATGCCGAGCGGCTCGGCGAGGATGGCGCGCAGCCGGTCGGCCACCAGGTGGTTGGGCTGGTCGGGCAGGCCGGTCGCCGGGACCGGCATGCCGAACTCGACGAGCGCGAAGCCCGGCGCGCCGCGCTTCATCTCCAGGTATTCGTCCACGACGACGTCCATCGCCGCGCGCCAGTCGCCCTGACCCGGCCCGGCCCCGGCCAGCCGCCGGGTGATGCGCGCGGCGTACTCGTCGAGGTTGCGGTGGGCGAGGGCCTCGGCCATCGCCCGTTTGTTGGAGAAGAAGCGGTAGACGGAGCCGATGGGCACCTGGGCGCGGTCGGCCACCGCGCGGGTGCTCAGCTGCTCATAGCTCATCTCGTCGAGCAGCTCGGCGCAGGCGTCGAGGATCCGGCCGAGGCGCTCGGCGCTGCGGCGCTGGACCGGTGGGCGGCGGAGAGGCGGTATGGGCACGCCACCATCCTGCCCGATCATTGACGTAAGACCTCTTCGATTCCTATCGTCGGACAGAGGATTCGACGGAGCGTCGGGAGCACACCATGGGCGAGGGCACGGGGATCGAGCGAGCGCGCAAGACGGCCGCGGGGCTGGACCCTTCTTCATGGTCTTCCGGTTTCGGCAACGAGCACAGCAGCGAGGCGGTCCCCGGCGCGCTGCCCGTCGGCCGCAATTCGCCCCAGCGCGCCCCGCTCGGGCTGTACGCGGAGCAGCTGAGCGGCAGCGCCTTCACCGAGCCGCGCGCCCACAACCGCCGCTCCTGGCTCTACCGCATCCGCCCGTCGGCCGCGCACCCCCCGTTCGTCCGCGTCGACAACGGCACCCTGGGCGGCGCCCCCTTCGCCGACTCCGCCCCGGACCCCAACCGGCTGCGCTGGGACCCGCTGCCGGAGCCCGCCGGGCCCACCGACTTCCTGTCCGGCCTTTGGACGCTGGGCGGCAACGGGGACGCCGGCCGGCGCACCGGCATGGCGATCCACCTCTACGTCGCCAACGCGCCCATGACCGACCGGGTCTTCAGCGACGCGGACGGCGAGCTGCTGATCGTCCCCGAGCGCGGCGGGCTGCTGCTCCACACCGAGCTGGGGCTGCTGCGCGCGGAGCCGGGCCATGTCGCACTCATCCCGCGCGGGGTGCGCTTCCGGGTCGAGCCGCTGGACGCTTGCGTCCGCGGCTATGTCTGCGAGAACTACGGCCGCCCCTTCGTCCTCCCCGAGCTCGGCCCGATCGGCGCCAACGGGCTGGCCAACGCCCGCGACTTCCTGGCCCCCGTCGCCGCGTACGAGGACGTGGAGCGCCCGGTGGAGGTGGTCAACAAGTTCTGCGGCAACCTGTGGGCCGCGACGTACGACCACTCCCCGCTGGACGTCGTCGCCTGGCACGGCAACCACGTGCCGTACGTATACGACCTGCGGCGTTTCAACGTCATGGGCACCATCAGCTACGACCACCCCGACCCGTCCATCTTCACGGTGCTCACCTCGCCGTCCGACACCCCCGGGCTCGCGGGCGTCGACTTCGTGGTCTTCGCGCCGCGCTGGCTGGTCGGCGAGGACACCTTCCGGCCGCCGTACTTCCACCGCAATGTGATGAGCGAGTACATGGGCCTGATCGAGGGCGCGTACGACGCCAAGACGGCCGGTCCGGGCGGCTTCGTACCGGGCGGCGGCTCGCTGCACAACATGATGTCGGCGCACGGCCCCGACCACGACACCTTCGAGGCGGCGAGCGCGGCCGAGCTGACGCCCCGGAAGCTGGACGACGGGCTGGCGTTCATGTTCGAGACGCGCTGGCCGGTCACGGCGACCCGGCAGGCGCTGGAGTCGGACCGGCTCCAGGGGGCCTACGACGCGGTGTGGCAGGGTCTGGAGCGCCACTTCCGCGCGTGATGCCTGGATGGCCTTGTCGGCCTGGCCCGAGGCCGCCGTGACCCTGACCGGAGAGCCGCGTTGTGACCACCTTCGCCCCCGATTCCCTCGCCCTCAACCGCAAGCTGCCGCTCTGGTACCAGGTCTCGCAGTCGCTGCGCGCCTCGATACTCGGCCGCGGGCCCGATGAGCCGCTGCGGCTGCCGACCGAGGACCGGCTCGCCGAGCACTACGGCGTCAGCGTCCTCACCATGCGGCAGGCGCTGAAGGAGCTGGAGTCGGAGGGCCTGATCAGCCGCCACCGGCGGCGCGGCACCTTCATCGAACCGAGCGCGCGGCGCGGCACACCGGTGCGGCTGCTGGGCTCGGTGGACGCGATCGTGGCCCAGCAGTCCGGCGAGCGGACCACGGTGCTGGAGCACGGCCCGGCGCCGGTCCCGGCGGAGCTCGCCGGGTACTTCCCCGGCCTGGAGGAGGCCGCCTCCTACCGTCGGCTGCGCCGGGACGAGCGCGGCGACGAGCCCACCAACTGGGCCGAGAACCTGGTCCGCCCCGAACTCGCCGCCCGCATCGACCTCGCCGATCTGGCGCGCTGGCCGATGACGAAGGTGCTGCGGGACGCGGTGGGGGTACGGATCAGCCGCATCACCGACACCGTGGAAGCGCGCCTGGCCGACCCGGAAACCGCCCGCCTCCTCCAGATACCGCTGCTCAGCCCGATCCTCCACTACACGGGCGTGACGTACGACGACCTCGGCCGCGTGGTCGACGTGGCCCGCATCCACTACCGCGGCGACCGCTTCTCGTTCTCGGTGACGGTGGACGCCGACTGACCGTGGCATCCGACACGGCTACGATGCGTTGGCTGACCAACGTACATGCCGGGTGAAAGGCGGCAGGGTGACGGCAACCCGAGACGCATCGCTGCTGGCGGATCTCATGCCCTGGTCCGTGCGGCCGCCACGGTTCGGGCGGGGCTGGGTCGTGGGGCCGGACGAGGGGGCGCTGCGGGCCCGCTGGGCGCGGCTGGTGGGCGCCGGGGACGAGGCCGAGCGGGCCGCGCTGTTCCGGCCGAGCCGCGCCCGTACGCTGCACACCTCCGTACCGCAGCTGCCCGGCCAGGCCACCTCGACCGCGCGGCTGGCCCGCGAGGACGGGCCGTGCCCGGAGCCGGTGCGGGTCGCGCACGGGCCGTTCGACCAGCAGTGGCTGATACCGGATCACCGCTTGCTCGACGCCGCCCGCCCGGAGCTGTGGCGGGTCGCGGACGACCGGCAGATCCATGTGGTGGAGGCGGGCGGGCCCGACCCCGACCCGGTGCTCACCTTCTCGGCGCTGGTGCCGGACGGCCACTCCCCCGCCGGGCGCCCCGGGCTGATCCGCCCCCTCTACCGCCGCCCCGGCGGACGCGAACCCAATCTCGCGCCGGGGCTGCTCGACCACCTCGGGGAGCGGCTCGGTCACCCGGTCACCGCCGAGGACTTCCTCGCCTGGGCCGCCGCCGCGCACCGGGGCGCGCCGTGCGCCGTACCGCTGACCGCCGACCCCGAGATCTGGGAGACGGGCGTGGAGCTGGGCCGCCGTGCGCTGTGGCTGCACACGCGCGGGGCGCACAGTGGTGAGCGCCCGCGCATGCCGGGCGGCCAGCGCCCGTACGTACGCGCCGCGCTCCCCGAGCGCGGGCTGCCGGACACGATCGGTTACGACCCGGACGAGGCGGCCCTGCATCTCGGCGCGGGGCGCATCTCCCCCGTACCACGGGCCGCGTGGGAGGCCCGGGCGGGCGGGGTGCGGGTGCTGGAGGCGTGGTTCGAGCGGCGTACGGAGCGGGCCGAGCCGGGCACGCTGGAGGCGGTCGGCGCTCCGGCCGGATGGCCACGGGGCTGGACATCCGAGCTGCTGGAGCTGATCACCGTGCTGGCGCTGCTCGCCGAGCTGCGCCCGGCGCGGGAGGCGCTGGCCGACCGGGTGGCCGGAGGGCCGGTGGTCGGCCCGGAGGAGCTGCGCGCCGCCGGGGTGCTGCCGGTGACCACCGCGGCCCGCCGACCGGCGTCGGTGCTGGACCACCAGGAGGAGGGGCCGGAGGGGCAGTTCGCGCTGTTGTGACCCACTGCTGCGACGCGGGGCCCGCGCATCCCGGGAGGCCAGAGCGGTGTGCCGTGCCTCACAAGGTGGCCACACAGCAGGACGCACCGGCTGGAGCTGGCCGGTGCGTCCGGTGCCTGTCCGGGATGCGGATGCGGTCGCGCGCGGGCGTGACGCGCCTGGCAGGGGCGGTCGGGCGCGGTGGGGTCAGGCGTGGTTGCCGAACAGCGAGCGCCGCAGCCGCCGCAGCGGCGCGAACAGCGACACCCGGGCGCCCCGGTTGTTCTTCGCGCGTGCGTGATCGCGCGCGATCAGCTCCTGCATCAGCGACGTCGCGCCCTCGGCCTCCCGCTCGGGGACGGCCGGGCCGCCCAGCACCGAGAGGTGGCGGTCGAGCCGCGCGCTGGACGCTCCGCTCCCGCAATGAATGGCAGGCACTCGAGGCCTGCTGCGTACCGTTATCTGCTCCATGTCACTCCCCACCCGTACGAGGGCACCCGCCCCGGGCAGAGTAACCCTACCTCCCCGAGCCGTCACCCGCGTATCCCAGGTCGCTGATTCACCACCACGTCAAGGGTGTTGACGCCCATACCGTGGAGATCGGCCCCGGTGGGAGCGCCTTTGCCATTCGTGACAAATTACGGAACGCGCCAAGCCTTTCGGCCCTCCGCCCCGAATAGCCGCATGAAGGAACATCCGGCAAGGTGCGAAGGACCGACACGATGACCGCAATCACCAGGAGCTTGGCCGGGCTCGTCTGCAGCTCGCTGGCCGCGGGCGCGCTCACGGCCGCCGGCGTGGCGGCGCTGCAGCCGCAGACGGCCGAAGCCTCCAGCCACCGCGAGGCGCCACTGATCTCGGGGCAGCCGCAGTACGACGCGACGGACGTGTACGCGTTCCAAAGCCCCGACAAGCCGGACAAGACCACCCTGATCACGAACTTCCTGCCGTTCCAGGACCCGGCAGGCGGCCCGAACTTCTACAAGTTCGGCACGGACGCCCGATACGACCTGCACGTCGACAACGACGGCGACGGCCAGGGCGATCTGCTCTTCCGCTGGACGTTCAAGGACCACGTGAAGAACGGGGACACGTTCCTCTACAACACCGGCCCCGTCGACTCGCTCGACGATCCGGACCTCAACTTCACGCAGAGCTACGACCTCGAGGTCATCAAGCTGAAGAACCAGCGGGCCGTCGCCCGGGCCAAGCTCGCCGACGACCTGCCGGTCGCCCCGTCGAACGTCGGCAAGGCGTCGATGCCCGACTACAAGAAGCTCCGCGACCAGGCGGTCCAGGACATCGGCTACAGCGGCGGCTCGACCAGCTTCGCCGGTCAGGCCGACGACCCCTTCTTCGCCGATCTGCGGGTCTTCGACCTGCTCTACGGCGGCGACATGTCCGAGGTCGGCAACGACACCCTCAAGGGCTACAACGTCCAGTCCCTCGCCCTCGAGGTGCCGACCAAGGCGCTGACCGAGTCCGCCGACCAGCCGGTGATCGGCGTGTGGTCCACCGTCCACCGCAAGACCGCGCGCGGCGACTGGGCCCAGGTCTCCCGGCTCGGCAACCCGCTGGTCAACGAGGTCGTCATCCCGCGCAAGGACAAGGACAAGTTCAACGCCTCGGCCCCGTGGGACGACGCGCAGTTCGCGGGTTCCGTGAAGGACCCGGAGCTGCCCAAGCTGATCGAGCAGATCTACAAGATCAAGGCCCCGGACACCCCGCGCGACGACCTCGTGCAGGTCTTCCTGACCGGTGTGCCGAAGCTCAACCAGCCGCCGCACGTCCGCCCCTCCGAGATGCTGCGGCTCAACACCTCCATCAAGCCCGCCAAGGACCCCAAGCGACTGGGCGTGCTCGACGGTGACAACGCCGGGTTCCCCAACGGGCGGCGGCCGCTCGACGACGTCCTGGACATCTCGCTGCAGGCCGTGGAGGGCGAACTCCTCGGCAAGAAGAACGACCTGGGCGACGCGGTCGACAAGAACGACCAGGAGTTCTACGGCGCCTTCCCGTTCCTCGCGCTGCCCAGCTCCGGTTCGGACGCCAAGGCCGTCTCGAAGAGCGCCGGTTCGGGTCTGCTGGAGGGCGGCTCCGGTATCGGTGGCTCCTCCCAGGACACGATGGTGCTCGCCGGGTCCGCGGCGGCCGGCGGCGGCGCCGTCCTGCTGCTGGGCCTCGGCCTCCTGTGGATGCGCAAGTCGCGCCGTCCCGCCCGCGCGCGCAGGCACTGACCGGCGCCCATCCCCTCTCGCACCACCTCGCGGGCGCGGTCCCGCTCCGCCTCGCAGGCTCCGGCCCTGCGGGACCGCGCCCCCTCTCCACTGTCCCGGCGCATCTCCACCGTCCCGGCGAAAGGCAGCTGTCACCCATGGCTCTCCGGCCACCCCTCCCCCGCACGGTCCGCACGGCGGCCGTCGTCTGCACCCTCGCGGTGGGTCTGACCGCCGCCTCGTCCGTGCTCAGCGGACCGCCCGCCGACCGGGCCGACGGTGCCCCGGTGTCGCTGCGTGCCGCCGGGGCGCCGGCCGCGCTCCAGCAGGTCTCGGCCGACGGCCTCGCCGACCGGATCAGCGCCCTGCAGAAGCATCTGCGCGCCCAGCCCAAGGACGCCTCCGGCTGGTCCGGGCTGGGGGCCGCCTACATCGAACAGGCCCGCAGCACCGGCGACCCCACCCGCTATCCGCAGGCGGAGAAGACCTTCGCCCACTCGCTCGCCGTCCAGCCGCGCGACAACGACGAGGCGCTCGCCGGGCGCGCCTCCCTCGCCGCCGCCCGCCACGACTTCACGAGCGCGCTGCGGGACGCCGACAAGGCGCTGAAGGTGAACTCCTACAGCCAGGCGGCGATGGCCGTCCGCATCGACGCCCTGGTGGAGCTGGGCCGCTACAAGGACGCGACCGCCGCCGCCGACCACGCCGACTCGGTGCGGCCCGGCATCCCCGTCTTCACCCGGCTCGCCTACGTGATGGAGCTGCGCGGCGACCCCAAGGGGGCGCGCGAGGTCCTGGAGCGCGCGCGGGAGTCCGCGACCTCGCCCAGCGACATCGCCTACGTCTCCACCTCGCTCGGCCAACTCGCCTTCGGCCAGGGCCGGTACGACACCGCGCGGCGCGCCCTGGGCACCGCCCTGCGCGCCGTACCCGGCTATCTCCCGGCCCTGGAGTACCGCGGCCGCACGGCAGCCGCGGAGGGCCACGCGGGGGCCGCCGTGCGCGACCTGGAGAAGGTCGTACGGCGCTCCCCGCTCCCCGCCCAGCTGGCCGCGCTGGGCGAGGCGTACGAGGCGCGTGGCGACGCCGGCGACGCCAAGAAGGCGAAGCAGCAGTACGCGGTGGTCGACACCTGGATCACGCTGGCCCGCGCGAACGGGGTGGCGACCGACCTTGACAGCGCCCTCGTCGCGGCCGACCACGGCGACGTCAAGGAGGCCCTGAAGGCGGCCCGCGCCGAATGGGACCGGCGGCAGACCGTGCACACCGCCGACGCCCTGGCCTGGGCCCTGCACCGCAACGGCAAGGACCGCGAGGCCCTCACCGCCGCCGAGCGGGCCGCCGAACCGGGCTACCGCAACGCGGCGTTCCTCTACCACCGGGGCATGATCGAGAAATCCCTCGGCGAGGAGAAGGCCGCCCGGGACCACCTCGCCGCGGCCCTCGACCTCAACCCGGGCTTCTCGCCGACGGGCGCGCGCGACGCGAAGGCGGCGCTGAAGCGGCTGGGCGGTGCCCGATGACTTTCCCCCACCCCGCCCCTTCCCGCACCGGGGGCCGGCCCCCGTCCCCCCACCAGGGGCTCCGCCCCCGGACCCCGGTCCTCACACGCCGGACGGGCTGGATGGCCTGGACGGCCACCGCCCCGAATGCCGAGCCCGAGGCGAAGCGCCCGACGGGCCCAAGGGCGCAGCTCCCGGCGGGCTCCGAAGCGCGGCCCACGCCGGGGCCCGGGACGGAGCTACCGGCAGAGTCGGCAGACCCCGGAGCAACGCACCCCGCTCCCGAGGCGAAGCACCCGGCACGGCCCGGCACGGAGCACCCCGCATGTGCCGGGGCACAGCACCTGCGGGCCAAGGCCGAATACCCGCCGAGGCCCGAGGCGCAGCACCCGGCGCAGCCCGAGGCAAAGCTCCCCGCGCGGCCCGGAGGGACGCGCCCGGTGGGGTCCGGGGCGAGGTGGGGGGACACGCCCCGTCGCGGGCGCCTTCGGCGGCGGCTGGCCGTGGTGGGAGTGTTGGTGGGGGCCGTGGGCGCGGTGCTGGTTCCTGCCGGGAGCGCCGAGGCCCATCCCCTCGGCAACTTCACCGTCAACCGCTACGACGGCCTCGTCATCACGCAGGACGCCCTCCGCGTCGACCACGTCGAGGACCTGGCCGAGATCCCGTCCGCGCAGGCGAAGGCGCAGATCGACAAGAACGGCGACGACACGCTCTCCCGGAGCGAGCTGTCCACCTGGGCCGAAACCCGTTGTGCGACCGCCGCGGACAAGGCCCGCCTGACCGTGGACGGCGACAAGACGGCCGTACGCGTCCAGCGCAGCGCGGCGCGCAACCGTCCCGGACAGGCCGGGCTGCCGACCGTGCGCGTGAACTGCCGGCTGACGGCCGCCCTGCCGCACGCGCGGAAGGCGGCCATCACCTACCGCCCCCATGACGTCGGCAGCGGCCCCGGCTGGCGCGAACTGACGGCCCAGGGCGACCGGATGACGCTCACCGACTCGACCGCCCCCACCCGCTCGGTCTCCCACCGGCTGACCAGCTACCCCAAGGGCCAGCTCTCCTCGCCGCTCGACCAGCGCACCGCCACCCTCCGGGTCGAGCCGGGCGGCCCCGCGCTCGCCGCGGCCACCCCGGCGTCCGACCGGGACGACGCGGTGGGTTCGTCGGTGCTGCCGCGCGGCGCGGACCGCTGGACGCAGGCGCTCACCTCGATGGTGGCGCGGCACGACATCACCTTCGGTTTCGCGCTCACCGCCTTCGGCATCGCGGTCATGCTGGGCGCGATGCACGCGCTCGCCCCGGGCCACGGGAAGACGATGATGGCGGCGGCCGCCGCGGCGGGCGGGCGCAGCGCGCTGCGCGATGTGCTGACGCTGGGCGCGTCGGTGACGGTCACCCACACGATGGGCGTGTTCGCCCTGGGACTGCTGGTCACGGCGGGATCGGCGGCAGCGCCCTCGGTGATCTCCTGGCTGGGCATCGCCAGCGGGGTGCTGGTCGCGCTGACCGGCGCGGGACTGCTGCGCAAGGCGGTACGCAGACACCGCCATGTGAAGGCCCATCACCATCACCACCACCACGGTCATGACCATGAGCATGGCCACGACCACGACCACGGGCACTCGCACACGCACACGCACACCCACGACCACGGGGACGGCCACACCCACACCCACGAGCTGCGCCCCACCCTCCGCGGCACCCTCCTGATGGGCTTCGCGGGCGGCATGGTCCCCAGCCCCTCCGCCGTCGTCGTGCTCGTCGGCGCCGCCGCGCTCGGCCAGGCGTGGTTCGGGGTCGTGCTGGTGGTGGCGTACGGCCTCGGACTGGCGCTGACCCTCACTGCGGCCGGGTTCACGGCGGTACGTGTGGGCCAGGAGGCCGCCGAGCGGCTCATGGCCCGCCGCGAGCGGGCGGGCCGGGGGCACAAGCTCCTGGGCGCGCTGCACCGCGCGTCGCCGTTCGGGACGGCCGCCATCGTCCTCGTGCTCGGCTGCGGATTGGTGCTCAGGGGGGCGGCAACAACGCTCGGTTGAGGTACATTCAGCCCGAATTGCTCGGTTAGGGGGAGGGCTCGGCCATGAGCGAAGAGGGCTTCGGCCGACGGGGTGAACAGGTGGCCGGGGGGCGTTACCGCCTCCTCGGCGAACTGGGCCGCGGCGGCATGGGCGTGGTGTGGCGGGCGTACGACGAGGCGCTGGGCCGCGAGGTCGCCATCAAGGAGGTGCGGGCCCCGGCCGGGCTCGGCGACCGCGACATCGGTCGGCTGTACGCCCGGCTGGAGCGGGAGGGCCGGGCGGCGGCCCGGGTCTCGCACCGCAACGTGGTCACGGTGTACGACGTGGCCATGGAGGGCGGCCGCCCGTGGATCGTCATGGAGCTGGTGCGCGGGCTGTCGTTCGCGGATGTGCTGGAGGCGGAGGGTTCGGTGCCGCCCGCGCGCGCCGCGTCCGTCGGCGCCGGGGTGCTGGCGGCGCTCCGGGCCGCGCACGCGGTGGGCGTGCTGCACCGGGACGTCAAGCCCGGGAACGTACTGATCGGACACGACGGCCGTGTGGTGCTCTCGGACTTCGGGATCGCCCTGGTGGAGGGCGACGCGGCGCTGACGCTGACCGGGGAGCTGATCGGCTCGCCGGAGTTCCTCGCCCCCGAACGGGCGCTCGGGCAGCCGCCGGGCCCGGAGGCGGATCTGTGGTCGCTGGGCGTGATGCTGTACGCGGCGGTGGAGGGCTTCTCGCCGTTCCGGCAGGACACGCCGCTGTCGACGCTGCGGGCCGTGGTGGACGCGGCGTTACCGCCGCCCCGCTGGGCCGGGCCGCTGAGGCCCGTACTGGAGGGGCTGCTGCACAAGGATCCGCGGCGGCGCACCACGGCACCGGAGGCCGAGCGGCTGCTGCGGCTGGTGGCCGCGGGCGGCACGCCCGGGGGCGTACGGCCTCGGCCGGAGGCGACACCAACGACACCGACGACACCGACCGCCCCAACGACCCCCGCCACTTCCACGGCGCCCACGCGCCCCCTGGTGGCGGCCGCGCCGCCACCCCTCGGCCCCGCGGACGACCAGCCGCCGCCACAGCATCCCCGCCGCGCGGTGGCCGCGCTCGTGGTCGGCGCGCTGCTGGGCGGGCTGGCCCTGGGCGGACTGACCTGGGCGCTGCTGAACGAAGGCGACCAGGACGACGACAACGGCGGCATCGGCGGAAGCACGACCGCCACGACCGCCACCGCCACGCACCGTACGGACACCACCAAGGCCGGCGGCCGCCCCGCGACCACCGCCCCCGCCCTCACCGTCACGGTCGTCATCAAGGCCGAGCGCGACGGCTACGAAGGCGCCTGCCCGCCCCCGTCCGACAAGGCGCCGTCCTTCACCGCGACCCTCTCCGTCGACCACGCGCCCGCGACGGTCGAATACCGCTGGATCACCGGCAGCGGCCGGGTGTCGGACGGCGGCTGGAAGTCGGCCCACTTCAGCAGCGGCAGCACCGCACGAACAGTGCGCCACACCGAGCCGTCGTACCAGGCGGGCGGCCGCCACAAGGACTGGATCGCCGTGGAGACGAGGGGCCCCAAGGGCGTGACGTCCTCGCACGTCGACTTCGCCACGACGTGCGAGGAGGCCCCGACGGACGGGGCCTCCTCCGATGCGTCGGATCAGGCAGCCGAGGTGAACACGGGGAGGTAGCCGCCGGACTGGCCGGCGGCGGTCGGGTGGTAGGACTCCTCGATGGGGAGGGTGACGCTGTTCAGCCAGGGGCTACCGGAGCAGAGCTCGTGTCCGGTGAAGGTCGTGGTGACGTCGCCGAAGGAGAAGCCGTGGTCGGCGGCGCGCTTGTTGGTGACGGAGTTGAGGAGGTCGGCGGCGTTGTTGATGGCGGCGCGCGAGGCCTCGCTGAGGCCCAGCCAGCAGACGCCGTTCAGCTTGTAGAAGCGCGGGTAGCCGAGGACCACGACATGGGCGGACGGGGCCTTGGACTTGATGGCGTCGTACACCTGGTCGAGCTTGCCGGGCAGGGCGCTCTCGGCGTACGTACGGGCGTTGGCCACGGCGGTGAGGCAGGCGCTCTCGCCCTGCAGCGCACAGGTGGTCATCACGCTCGCGAACCCGGCGTCGTTGCCGCCGATGCTGATGCTGACGAGACCGGTGCCCGAGTTGAGCGGTCCGAGCTGACCGCTGAGCACGTCACCGGTCTTGGCGCCCGAGCAGGCGGTGAAGGCGAAGCTGGAGGGGGAGTGGGCGGCGGCCCAGAGCGCGGGGTACGCCTTGGTGCTGCGCTTGCAGGCACCGCTGGCGCTGTCGTAGCTGCCCGCACCGACCCCGGATGAGTACGAGTCGCCGAGCGCCACATAGGCGGGGCCGGCGCTCTGACCGGTGGCGTGGGCGGCGCCGGCCCCGGTGAGGGTGAGGACCGCGCCGACGACGAGCGAGCCTAAGGCCGCCGTGAGTCTGGACAGTTTCATGCGAAATCTCCCTAGCAGGATCACTCCTGTGCCGATGCGAGGCGCGATCACCCCAAGGCGGGGCAAGCGCGTTCGAAACCGTCAATCACGCCACCGTGTGCACATTTTGGCGACGTGACATGGCTCTGTCATGCCGCCGAAAATCATGATCTATGCGCGGAAGTGTCCAAAATCTTTCGATCACTCAAAGCGGTGAATCCTGCACGTAATCCCCGGCGCGCGCCCGGCGTCGCCGGCGCAGCGGTTCGTGACGATGGCGTGAGGGGACGAAGAGTGTCCGTGAACGCCCCCATTCCGGTGGGCTTCTTCGGAACAGCTCGGTAAACGGCCGTAAACCCCGGTGCGCCGACGCCCCTCGTGCTGGATCATGGGGCAGGGTGCGCCGACCGCCGCACCGGACCGCTCGCTCAGGAGGCAGACCCTGCCCGCTACACCCGCCGAACAGTCCCTCCCGATCCGGCTGAACGTCGATGACAGCGATTCGCCGTCGGATGTTGTCGACGCGCTCTTTCTCGGCCGCTTCGCGACCGGAGAGCAGCCGTATGCCCGCAGCCACTCCGTCGACCGGGTGAAGTCGGGCGCCTCTCTGCTGCCACCCGCCGCGACCGTGCTGCGCACGGCCCGCGACGACGACCGCAGCGCCACGCTCGCCGAGGGCGACGGCTGGACCCTGCTGGTGTCCCGCTGGAACCGCGGCGCGGACGTGACCGTGACCGCGATCCGGGACGACCTTGCCGAAACGGTGCTGCGACAGGCGGTCGACGGCGCGGAGGACGAGCCCGAGCCCCAGCCGGAGAACGTGTCGATGGGCTTCTGGTACGTCTCACCGCGCCGCGGCCCGCACCGCACCACCCGTCAGATCGCGGCCGGGACATGGGAGGAGATCCGCGACAACTACACCGCGCCGGTCGCCGAGGCCATGGACGGGCTGATGAAGGTCACCCCGGACGACATCGCCGGCCGCCTCCTGCTGCTGCACGGCCCGCCCGGCACCGGCAAGACCTCCGCGCTGCGCACCCTCGCCCGCTCCTGGCGCGACTGGTGCCAGGTGGACTGCGTCCTGGACCCGGAGCGGCTGTTCACCGACGTCGGCTATCTGATGGACATCGCCATCGGCGAGGACGACGGCTCGGCCAAGGGCCGCTGGCGGCTGCTGCTCCTGGAGGACTGCGACGAGCTGATCCGCGGCGAGGCCAAGCACACCGCGGGCCAGGCGCTGTCCCGGCTGCTCAACCTGACGGACGGTCTGCTGGGCCAGGGGCGCAACGTGCTGGTCGGGGTGACCACCAACGAGGACCTGGAGCGGCTGCACCCGGCGGTGGTCCGCCCCGGCCGCTGCCTGGCCCGTATCGAGGTCGGCAAGCTGAACCGTGCGGAGGCGGTCGGCTGGCTCGGCACGGAGGAGGGCATCGGCCGGGACGGCGCGACGCTGGCGGAGCTGTTCGCCCTCCGCCGCGGCACCCGCCCCGCCTCGGTTCCCATCCAGCCGGGCGAGACGGACGCGGGGCTGTACCTGTAAGGCCCTGTGCCCCTCTGCGTACAGCTATACGTACAGCTCCCGCAGCCGCACCGACAGGCAGGTCACGCAGCCCTCCATCTTCTCGAACTCGCCGATGTCCACCGGCACCGGCGTGTACCCGAGGTCGGCGAAGAGCGCCGCGCTGCGCGGCGCGCTCGCCGCCATCAGCAGCCTGCCGCCGCCCAGCAGCACCACATGCGCCCCCGACTCCTCGGGCACCGGCAGGAAGCGCGGAAAGACGGCAGGGTCGTCGACCAGCGGCGGATACCCGATCACGGTCCCGTCCGGCAGCGCCGTGACCGCCGACTTCAGGTGCAGCACCTTGCTGACCGGGACGGCCACCACCCGCGCCCCCAACGGTTCGAAGGCGGCGCGCACCTGCCGCACGCCCTCACCGTTCGTCCGGCCGCCGCGCCCCACGTACACCGTGTCGCCGATCTTCAGTACGTCGCCGCCCTCCAGCGTCCCCGGCTCCCGTACCCGGTTGACCGAACAGCCCAGCGCCGTCACGGCCGCCTCGGCGGCCTCCGTCTCGGGGCGGCGGGACTCGGCGCCGGGGCGCGCGATCAGCGCGACGTTCCGGTGGAGGACCATCGTGTCCTCGACGAAGACCCCGTCCGGGCACCCGTCGACCGGATCCGCCTCCACCGTCTCCCAGCCGTGCGTCCGGAGGGCGTTGACGTACGCCTCCCACTGCCGCAGCGCGAGCGCGGCATCGACCGGCTTGCGGTCGATGTGCGTGACGAGGCCCTCGGCGAGACGCGGGCTCGGGCGGCGGACCAGGGCTATGCGGCTGGTTGTCATCGATTCCCCCTCTTGATCGGTTTTCCCTGTCGCGGATCACTCACCGTATGCCGCCCGCAGCGCGTCCTCGACGGCGGCGAGCGCCGCCGCGCGGTCCAGGCCGAGCCGCCGGGCGCGCTGGGCGTACGTCTGCGCCGCCTCGGCGGCCTGGCGCCCGGCCGCGTCACCGGCCGCCGCGACGAACGTGCCGTGGCGGCCGCGGGTCTCGATCACCCCGTCCGACTCCAGCGCGCGGTACGCCTTGGCGACGGTGTTCGCCGCCAGGCCCAGTTCCTCGGCGAAGCCGCGCACGGTGGGCAGCTTGTAGCCCACCGGGAGGTGCCCGGAGCGGGCCTGCTCGGCGATCTGCGCGCGGATCTGCTCGAAGGGGGCGGTCGCCGCGTCGGGGTCGACGGTGATCTGCAAGGCCACGTGGGGCTCCTGGGGGGGGCGTACGGCATGGGGTGCGGGCTTTGTCGCACCCATTGTGTGCCGCTTCGGGTGCGTCCGGAAATTCGGAGGCGGGGCGACGGGGCGGGCCGTAGTCTGCGCGCCCATGACCATGACCGTGCGCGATTTCCGGGCCGCCGACGCGGCCGCCGTCGCGGAGGCACGCCGCTCCGCCTTCCCCCACCTCGTGACGACGGACCGGACCGTGGCCTGGGAGGTGGCGAGCGCGCCGGAGGCCCGCCGGTACCGGCTGCTGGTCGCGGAGGCGGACGGCCGGGTGGTGGGCTCCTGCGAACTGGGCCTCTTCCCGGACGCGGACTTCCCCGAAGCGGACGGCGACGGGCCGGGGGTGGCCTGCGCCAACACCTCGGTACGCGCCGACGCGCGGGGCCGGGGAGCCGGTTCGGCGCTGGTGAGCGCGGCGGAGGAGCATTTGGCGGGGCTGGGCGTCGCCAAGGTGTTCGCGTGGACCCTGGACGAGCCCGCCTCCGTCGCCTTCGCCGAGCGCCGCGGCTACCGCCGCAGCCGCTCGTCCCGCGTGCAGCGGCTGGACCTCGCGAAGGCGGCCCTGCCGCCCCTCGCCACGGACGCCCTGCCGGACGGCGTGGAGCTGCGGACCGCGGCGGACCTCGCCGACGATCCGCGCCCGCTGTACGAGGCGGACGTCGAGGCGATGGCGGACGAGCCCGGCGACGTACGCGAGGGCCGCCCTCCCTACGCCGAGTGGCTGGCCCGGACCTGGGACCATCCGGCCCTGGACCGCGAACTGACCACGCTGGCCGTCGTGGACGGGCGCGTAGCGTCGTTCAGCCTCGCCCATACGGACGGCCGCGGCCGCTACTGGTCGGGCATGACCGGCACACTGCGCGCCCACCGCGGGCGGGGCCTGGCGAAGCTGGCCAAGACCGACTCGCTGCGCCGGGCGCGCGCGGCGGGGTGCGCCGAGGCGTTCACGGGCAACGACGGCGAGAACGGCCCGATGCTGGCGATCAACGCCGGGCTCGGCTATGCCTTGTCCGCCCTGGAGTGGCGTTACGTACGCGAGCTGCGCCGCTGACCGGCTGCCTACGGGCGCGCCACGGCGCTGGACCATCCGAGGTCCACGTCGCGGTGCTGCGACACGCGCTCGGCCTTGTCCTGTCGGCGGCGGGGCATCCGCTCGCTCCGGGCACCTGCGCCGCCGCCTCCTGGTCCGGGGCCGCTCCCCCGCCGCGCCGAGAGACAACGGGCCCGCTTCGGCCTCCCGTCTCCGGGCAGCACCGCCGACACGTCCCGCGTCCCGCGTTCCGGACGAACGGGGCGTCACCCCATAACCGCTCGCCCCGACGCCTCCAGCGCCACCAGCCGGTCCGGGCCGTCCGGGGCGAACGCGATCGTGTCGCCCGGTTCATGCCAGTGCACGGCGAACCGCTCCCCGGCCCGGTACGCCTCCACGCCCGCCCTGCAGTACGCCACCATGTCCTCCGGCAGGGCGTCCAGCGCGAACCAGCCGATCTCCGAGCACTTGTCCGGCTCCCGGTTCACCGGCTCCGGCCCGCTCTCCCCCAGCTCCGCCTCGAAGAACCAGCCCGTACGGGCCGTGCCCGTGGGCGACTTGTGCTGCATGACGAGCGCGACCCGCACCTCGTCCGGGGTGAGCCGGATACCGATCTCCTCCGCCGCCTCGCGGATCACCGCGGTCCGTACGTCCTCGCCGTCCTCCACATGGCCGGACGGCGCGTGCAGCAGCCCGTCCGCGTACCCCGTGCCCGCGCGGCGCGCGAGCAGGATCTGCCCGCCGCGCCGCAGCAGCAGATGGACGTCGACGATCTCGGCGTGCCGCCGGGGCGGAGCGAGGTCCGCGCGCAGCACATAGCGCTCGTCACGCACCGGCCGCCCCCAGAGCGCCGCGTCCGCCGACAGCTGTTCGACGTACGTACGGGACGCCAGCGGCTCGACCATGCGCACCAGGTCACCGGCCGTCAGCCCGACCGGGTCCGACTCGCCCCACCGCCCCTCGATCAGCACCAGCGCCCCGCCCGGCCGCAGCAGCCGCGCCCACCGCCGCAGCACCGCCTCCTGGCCGGGCAGCAGCCACAGCAGATGGCGCGCCAGGACGACATCGAAGCCGCCCTCCCCCACCGGCGGCGCCGCCGCGTCCCCGACGAGCACGGTGGCGCCCGTCCCGGCGAGCTTGGCGCGGGCGCGCTCGGCCATCCGGGGCGACCGGTCGACGCCCGTCACCCGGTGGCCCTGCTCGGCGGCGAGGCGGGCCAGGCTGCCCGTGCCGCAGCCGAGGTCGAGCACATCGCAGGGCCGCCCGGGCAGCCAGCCCCGCAACCGCCGGGCCCACGCCTCCCGCACGGCCGGATCGCGCAGCCCGTGGTCCGGCTCGTCGTCGAACCCGGCCGCGGCGGTGTCCCAGTAGTCGGCGGTCCCGTAACCGGCAGTCGATCCCTCATCACCCATACGGCGAATCGTCGCACCCGCCACTGACAACGCCCGCTCCCCGCGGCTGCGGCGGCTCCCTCGGCATGGCGGCTGACAACGCCCGGCGCGCGGGCGACCATAAAGCCATGTCCTCACCGCCGCACTCCGCCCTCGCCTCGTCGTTCAACGCCGTCGCCGCGCAGTACGCGGCCGCCCGCCCCGGGTACCCGCCCGCGCTGTTCGAGGCGCTGGAGGAGGTCACGGGCCGGCCGCTGGCCGGGGCGGAGGTACTGGACGTGGGGGCGGGCACGGGCATCGCCACCCGGCTGCTGGCCGAGCACGGCGCGCGCGTCACCGCCGTGGAGCCGGGCGCGGGCATGGCGGCGCAGCTGCGCACCTCCGCCCCGGGCCTCCGGCTCATCCGGGGCGACGCCGACGCCCTGCCCTTCCGTGCCGGGATCGCGGACCTGATCACGTACGCCCAGTCCTGGCACTGGACCGATCCGCGGCGCTCCGTCCCCGAGGCGCTGCGGGTGCTGCGCCCCGGCGGGGCGCTCGCGATGTGGTGGAACCAGCCGGACACCGATGTCCCCTGGGTGGCGCGGCAGGAGGAGCGGCTCGCGGCCCGCTGCCCGGCCCACTGGCCGCCCGGTTTCCCGGGCACCGTGGCCGGGCGGGTCGCGCCGTTCGGGGTGCGGACGACGGGCCGCAGGGTCCGCTGGTCGCGCGCCATCACCGTCGAGGACAAGGTGCGCTCCCTGGGCAGCCACTCCTATCTCGCCGTGATGGGCGCCGGGGAGGCCGGGGCGGTGCTGGACGCGGAGCGGGCGGAGCTGCTGGCGCTGTTCCCGGACGGGACCCTCACCGAGCCGCACGTCGTGGATCTCGTCGTGGGGTGGGGCGCCGAAGCGGGCTGACAGAGCCGGAGGCGTCGCCGGCGGGCGTCTTGACGACAGAAATGTTAGCGGTAACACTCCCTTCGTGGACACTGTGGACACCGTGGACGAGCACGTGGACCAGACGCCGGATCGACCGCTGTTCAGCCGCGCCGCGGTGGTCGCTTCCTGCGTCGGCTTCGTCCTCTTCGGCGCGCTCCAGGCCCTCTACGGACCGGCGATTCCCGCCTTCCGCGCCGCGTACGGGCTGTCGCCGTCGGCGGCCGGGCTGGCCCTGAGCGCGCACTTCGTCGGCGGTGTCGCGGGGGTGCTCGTCTTCGACCGGCTCTTCGGCCGCGTCGGCAACCGTGCCGTGCTCGGCTGCTCGTATCTGCTGATGGGGGGCGGCGCGGCCGGGTTCGCGCTCGCCCCCGGCTGGCCGTTCGCCCTGGCCATGGCGCTGCTCGCGGGGCTCGGCTTCGGGGGCGTCGGCTACGGGCTCAACCAGCTGTTCGCGGTCGGCTTCGGGCGACGCGGCGCCGCCATGCTCAACGTCCTCAACGCCCATTTCGGCATCGGCGCGGTCCTCGGCCCGGCCCTCATCGGCCTGGTCGGGGCGGACCGCTACCCCGCAGTGTTCCTGGGCTTCGCCGCGCTCACCCTGGCGCCGGCGCTGTGTCTGGCCGGGGTGCGGGACCGGGCACCGGCGCGCGGCGCCACCGAGGCGGACGTCACCGGCAGGAGCGGGGCCCGCAACCGGAGCCTGGCCACCGTACTGGGCGCGTTCGTGCTGCTCTACGTCCTCCATGTGGGTATCGAGGCCGGGGTCGGCGGCTCGGAGCCCACCCATCTGGAGACCGTCGGATACGGCGCGACCGTCGCCGCCTCCGCGACCTCCGTGTACTGGCTGATGATGACCGTCGGCCGATTCCTGGTCGCCCCGCTCGCGCTGCGCCTGTCCGCCCCGGCGATCATCGTGGTCAGCTGCGCGGGCATGACCGGCTGTCTGCTGCTCGCCGCGATCCCCGCCCTGGCCCCGTACGCGTACGCGGGTGTCGGCCTGTTCATCGCGCCGATCTTCCCCACCGGTCTGTCCTGGCTGGGCCGGGTGGCGCCGCGGGTCCGCCGGGCCGGGGCGCTGGTGATCGCCGCCTCGATGATCGGCGGGGTGGCCGCGGCGCCCGTGCTCGGCAAGGCGATCGAGCTGGCGGGCGTCCGTGCCGTACCGCTCGTCCTGGGCGGTGTCTCGGCTGTCTGCCTGATCACCACCCTGTGGCTGATCCGCGCCACGTCCTCGTCCGTATCCCCTACGAACACCACTCCCACCGCACCCGCTCCCGCCCGTGCGGTCGAAAGGACTTCGGCCCATGCCCGCCCTGACGCTCAGCAATGACGGCTTCCTGCTCCACGGCAAGCCCTTCCGGATCCTCTCCGGCGGCATCCACTACTTCCGCACCCACCCCGACCAGTGGGCCGACCGGCTGCGCAAGGCGCGGCTGCTGGGGCTCAACACGGTCGAGACGTACGTCCCCTGGAATCTGCACCAGCCCACGCCGGACGGCCCGCTCGACCTCGACGGCCTGCTGGACCTCCCCCGCTTCCTGGAACTCGCCCGGGCCGAGGGCCTGTACGTCCTGCTGCGCCCGGGCCCGTACATCTGCGCCGAGTGGGAGGGCGGCGGGCTGCCCTCGTGGCTGACCGCGGATCCGAACATCCGGCAGCGCAGCAGCGATCCGCGGTTCACCGGCGCCGTGGACGCGTACCTCGATCTGCTGCTGCCGCCGCTCGCCCCGTACATGGCGGAGTCCGGCGGTCCGGTGATCGCGGTCCAGGTGGAGAACGAGTACGGCGCGTACGGCGACGACACCGCCTACCTCGCCCATCTGGCGGACGCCCTGCGCAAGCGCGGCGTCGAGGAGCTGCTGTTCACCTGCGACCAGGCCGACACGGCCAAGCTGGCGGCCGGAAGCCTGCCCGGGGTACTCGCCACCGGCACCTTCGGCGGCCGGGTCGGCGACGCGCTGGAGGTGCTGCGCGCCCACCGGGAGAGCGGGCCGCTGATGTGCGCGGAGTTCTGGATCGGCTGGTTCGACCACTGGGGCGAGCCGCACCACGTGCGGGCGGCGGACGACGCGGCCGCCGATCTGGACGCGCTGCTGTCGGCGGGGGCGTCGGTGAACATCTACATGTTCCACGGCGGCACCAACTTCGCCTTCACCAGCGGCGCGAACCACGATCACGCCTATGCGCCCGCCGTCACCTCCTACGACTACGACGCGGTGCTCACCGAATGCGGCGATCCGGGCCCCAAGTACGCGGCGTTCCGCGAGGTCATCGCCCGCCACGCGGCCGTACCGGACGGGCCGGTTCCGGAGCCGTCGCCCAAGCTGCCGCCGACCGAGGTCCGCCTGACCGCCTCGGCGAACGCCCTGGTCAGCGCCGAATTCCTGTCCCCCGCTGAACACTTCACCGACCCGCCCACCATGGAGGCGCTGGGCCAGGATTACGGCTTCGTCCTCTACGGCACCGAGCTGCCCGCCATCGGCGACCACGTCCTGCACTTCACGGGCGGCGTCGGCGACCGGGCGCAGGTGTTCGTGAACGGCGCCCCGGCCGGTGTCATCGAACGCGAGCGCCACGAGGACAGCCTGCATGTGCGCAGCCCCGAATACGGCGCCCGGCTGGACGTCCTGGTGGAGAACATGGGCCGCGCCAACTACGGCGCGCGCATCGGCGACCCCAAGGGCATCACCGGTCCGGTCACCCTGGACGGTGAGCCGCTGGAGGACTGGACCTGCCACCGCCTCCCCCTGGACCGGCTCCCCGAACTCCCCTTCCGCACCACGGACACCCCCGTCGCGGGCCCGGGCTTCTACCGCGGCACCTTCACGGTGGACACCCCCGCCGACGCGTATCTCGCCCTGCCGGGCTGGACCAAGGGCGTGGCCTGGGTCAACGGCTTCAACCTGGGCCGCTACTGGGCGCGCGGCCCGCAGCGGCGGCTGTACGTGCCGTGGCCGGTGCTGAAGGCGGGCGAGAACGAACTGACCCTGCTGGAGCTACAGTCGGCGACGACCCGGGTGGCACACCTCGTCGACGAACCGGACCTGGGCCGGCCCACCGAAGACTGACCCCGGAGGACTGACCCGGAAACCCTGGTGCGCCCCCGCGTCCGGGGGCGCACCCCGAGAAAGGAGCCACCCCCGCATGGCGGAGCCACACCGCGCCCCCACCAGGCGCCGCCGCCCCACCACCGGCGGCAAGGTGGTCATGGCGGACGTCGCCCGGCGCGCCGGCGTCTCCGACCAGACCGTCTCCCGCGTCCTCAACGACCACCCCCGGGTCCGCCCCGAGACCCGCGAACGCGTCCGCGCCGCCATGCGCGAGCTGGGCTACCGCCCCACGGCCAGCGCCCGCACCCTGGCCAGCGGCCGCAGCCGCACCCTCGGCGTGCTCTCCTTCGACGCGGCCCGCTTCGGCCCGGCCGCCACGCTCGCCGGGATCAACGAGGCCGCGCAGGCGGCGGGTTACCTCGTCAGCACGATCGCCCTCACCGCCGCCGACCAGGCCGCCGTCACCGGCGCGGTGGACCGCCTGCTCGGCCAGGGCGCCGACGGCATCATCGCCATCGCGCCGCAGCGCTCGGTCGGCCAGGCCCTGGTCGAGGCGGAGCACGGCATTCCCATGGTCACCCTGGACAAGAGCTTCGGCGCGCACATCCCGGTCGTCGCGGGCGACTCCGCCTCCGGCGCCCGCCAGGCCACCGAACACCTCCTCGGCCTCGGCCACCGCACCGTCCGCCACATCGCGGGCCCCACCGGCTGGATCGCCGCCGAGGCCCGCGTCGACGGCTGGCGCGCCGCCCTCGAGGCCGCGGGCGCCGAGGTCCAGGAGCCGCTGCTCGGCGACTGGAGCCCCGACTCCGGCTACGACCTGGGCCGCCGCATCGCCCGACAGCCCGGCCTCACCGCGCTGTTCGTCTCCAACGACCAGATGGCCGTCGGCGTCCTGCGCGCCCTCCACGAGGCGGGCCGCCGGGTCCCCGAGGACGTCAGCGTGGTCGGCTACGACGACATCCCCGAAGCCGCCCATCTGCTCCCGCCGCTCACCACGATCCGCACCGACTTCACCGAGATCGGCCGCCGCTGTCTGACCCTGATGCTCGACCAGCTCGACCGCTCCCCCGAGCCCGGTGTCCGCGTCACCATCCCCACCGAGCTGGTCGTCCGCCGCAGCACGGGCCCGCGGCCGGGTCATCCGCCCAGGTAGTGGAAGCCCGGCTTCGGGTGCATGAGGAAGTCGTGGTGCGAGATGTTCCAGGCGTACGCGCCCGCCAGCGCGAAGGCGACGCGGTCCCCGGCGCGCAGCTCCGTGACCGGGACGCCGCGGGCGAGGACGTCCTTCGGGGTGCACAGCTGGCCGACCAGGGTGACCGGCTCCTCCCGGGCGGCGGGGCGTGGCCAGTCCCGGTCCCAGGAGGTGGTGGGGAGCACCTGGAAGGGGTGGTCGTGCTGTTTGGCGGCCGGGGTGCGGAGGTGGTGGGTGCCGCCGCGGAGGACCGCGAACGCCTCGCCGCGGCTGTGTTTGAGGTCCAGCACCTCGGTGACGTACCAGCCGCAGTACGCCGTCAGGGCCCGGCCCGGCTCGATCCGCAGGGTCAGGCCGGGGTTGCGGTCGGCTACGTCGGCCAGGCCCTCGCCGTACGCCTTCCAGTCGAAGCGGGCGTCGGGGCGGGCGTAGTCCACGCCCATGCCGCCGCCCACGTTGACCTCGGTCAGGCCCAGGCCGTGACGGGCGGACAGCTCGCTTGTCCACCCGGCGATCCGCCCGGCCACGGCGATCTGGGCGGGGGCGTCGAGGCCACTGGCGAGGTGGGCGTGGATGCCGCGCAACCGGAGCGGGCCATGCGGGGTGAAGAGCGGCAGGCAGCCCTCCACCCGGTCCGGGTCGAGGCCGAAGGGGCTGGGACGGCCGCCCATGGCGAGCGCCGCGCCGCCCAGCGCCTCGTCGGTCAGGGAGAGGTTGACGCGGAGCAGGACGTCCACGGGGCGGCTGCCCGCGAGGGACGCCAGGAGGCGAAGCTCGTGCTCGCTCTCCACATGGAACCGTTCCGCCCCCAGCGCCAGCGCGCGCCGCAGCTCCGTCTCCGTCTTGCCCGGTCCGCCGAAGGCGAGCGGCGCTTCGGGGACGGCCTCGCGGACGTGCGCCAGTTCGCCGCCCGAGGCGACCTCGTAGCCGGTGACGTACGGGGCGAGCGCGCGCAGGACCGGCGGTTCCGGGTTGGCCTTCGCCGCGTAGTACAGCTCGACGGCCTGCGGGAGGGCGGCCCGTATCTCCTGGGCGTGGCCGGCGAGGGCGGTGAGGTCGTAGACGTACGCGGGGAGGTCGTCCCCGCCCAAGCGCTCGGCGAGGGCGGCGACGGGGGCGGTGGTCGGCAGGGTGTTCAACGGGCGCTCCCGGGGGCGATGACGCGGGCCGCCTCGGACAGCAGGTCGGAGGCGAGCGGGCTGGCGATGCGGACGTAACCGGCGTCGCGGTCGGCCTTGCGGCCCCAGCGGGTCAGCAGGTTGGCCTTGGCGGGCAGGGGCCCGCCCGCCACCAGGGCGCGCAGCTCGGGCGGGTCGTCGTGGGCGGCGGAGCGCGTCCACAGGACGCGGCGGACCGCCGACCACAGGTCGGGCTCCAGGCGGGGGTGGCGGTCGGCGAGGGCGGCGACCATCTCGGCGAGGTGGTTGACCAGCAGGCAGTACACCACCCGGTCCCAGCCGCGCTCGCGGCCGTACGTCATGGGGCGGGCCACCGCCTCGGGCAGCGCGGCCAGCGCGGCGGCGTGGTGGCCGGACACCAGCTTGGTGCCCTCCAGGTCGCGGAAGAGCACCTGGCGCGGGGTGCCGGTGGCGTCCACTCCGATGACCACGTTCTGGAGGTGGGGTTCGAGGACCACGCCGTGGTCGAAGTACGCGGCCAGGACGGGCGGTACGAGGAGGTCGAGATACGCCTGCCACCAGGCGAGGGCGTCGTCGGGCCCGGCGCCGCCGAGGAGCTGGGAGAGCTGGGCGCGGCTCGTCGGGTACTCGTCGGCGACGGCCGCCGCCAGCAGCCCGGTCAGCCCCGGCCGCAGCCGGACGTCCAACCCCTCGCGGACGATCACGCCGAAGCCCTCGGAGAGGTGGCGGTCGTCGAGGTCGAGCGTGCGGTAGCCGGGTTCGCGCAGCAGGTCGGCGCCGGGGAAGCGGGCGGCGAGGTCGGCGGCGACCGGCTCCAGCAGCCGGGTGAGGGCGACGGCGCCGGACAGCTCGTAGTCGGCGTTCTTGCGGAGGCAGTTGGTGATGCGCACGTTCAGGCTGAACTTGAGGAAGTCCCGGCCGTCGTAGAGCGTGCGGACCGAGGCGGTCGGCGCGAAGTCCGGCCCGCCGGGGCCCAGGTCCAGGACGTCGCCGCGGTCGAGCGCCGCCCGCAGCACCCGGTGCTCGCGGAGCATGGCGTACTGCCAGGGGTGGGCGGGCAGCAGCCGGTAGCCGTCGGGGACCGGCCGCTGCCGGTCCAGCGGCGCCAGCGCCCCGGCGTACGCGCCCTCCTCGCGTACGCACTCCCGGCGCACGGCGAGGTGGTGCAGCGGGAAGCGAGCACCGGCCTCGGGCGCGAACAGCGACCAGGAGGCGGGGCTTCCGGTACGGGCCTTGGGGGTGGGGTGGAAGCGGTGGCCGAAGAAGAGGGACTGCTCGGAGGCCAGATACGCGTCGGGGGCGGGGTCCCCCGCGGCCTTCTCCCGCTCCTCCAGCGCGGCCGTCATGCCCGCGTGGCTGGAGGCGACCTGGGTCAGGAACTCGTCGTTCCGTACCCCCGTGCGCAGCTGGAGTTCGCGGTGGATGCGCTCGGCCAGACCCTGCCAGGAGACCTCCGCCCAGCCGCCGTCGCGCTGTTCGCTGACCGGTCCGGTGAACCGGTGCGCGCCGATCAGCGACGTACGGCGCAGCCCCACCCGCAGCAGGACCCCGCTGCGGGGCAGCCGCAGCCGCAGCCGGCCGTCGGCCACGACGGTCTGGTGTTCCGGGCCCGACACCTCGCGCAGCAGACAGTTGAGGAGGGTGTGGGCGGTCGCGTGGTCGGCGGAGACCAGCGTCGTGGCGGGCGAGGAGGTCGTTGGCATGGAGCGGCTCCAGCGGGTGCGGAGAGGGGAGTTGTGGAGGGTTGAGGAGGGCGCGGCCGTCATCTGCCGCGTCCTCGCAGGAGGTAGTTGGGCCCGGTCACGTAGTGCTTGTTGACGTCGGCGGCGCCCGACCGGGCCTTGGTGAACAGCGTGCCCGCGGTCACCATCGCCTTGACCGGCAGCCGGTCCGCGTCCAGCACCCGGGCGCGCAGCACGGCGGCGGCCGCCCCGGGGTACACCGCGCCGGTCCGTTCGACGGCCTCGGTGAGCCGGTCGCGCAGCTGCCGCAGCAGGACGTCCAGGGGTGCGCGGCCGAGGGCGGCCAGTTCGAAGGCGGGCGCGGCGGCGCACAGATGGACGGTGATGGTGGTGAACACGTCCGCCACCGGGCCGTCGCCGCCGGTCAGGATGCGGCGGTCGTCGAATCCGCACAGGTCGGCGGCGGCGGCCCCGCCGATCATCGCGGCGAGCCGTATGGCGTGGACGCGCGGCCCGTCGTGGTCCTTGATGAGCAGCCGCAGCCGGGGGGTGGCCGGGCCACCGGTGTCGTCGAAGACGAGGGAGGTGTTCTGCTGATGCGACTCCAGGGCGATGCCATAGGCGAAGAGGGTGGTGTGGAAGTCGAAGAGGAGGGTGAGGTACGCGTCGAGCAGGGCGAGCAGGTCCCCGCCGTAGTGGCGCTCGGCGAGCGCGTCCGCCACGAGCGTGCCGTCGGGGGTACGGGCCAGCAGCCCGGCCAGCGGCACGACCTGGGCGTTCTCCAGACCCGGCGGATAGCGGCGGACGAGCGTGGCCAACAGCTCGTGCCCGGCGTGGAGATGGGTCGTCTCGTCGGCCGCCAGCACCGTGTCCGCGAACCGGGGCTCGCGCGCGATCACCGCCTCCACCAGTCGCTGCCCCACCTCGCCGTCGATGAGCGTGCCCGGCTTGACGGTCCGCCGGTTGCGCAGCCCCAGGGTGGCGGTGGTGAGCGGCAACTTGAGGTGGGTCAGCGGATCGTCGGTGACGGCGACGGTCCGCATCGACAGCGTGGGCCGTACGTCCAGCCACGGCCGCTCGGCGAGATGCGCCCGCTCCCGCAGCCCGGCCGCGTCGAGGGCGTCGGTGAGGGGGCGGCCGACGGTGAGCGGATGCACGGGGAACGCGAGGTGGTCGGCGTCGAGCCGACCGGGCAGCCCCAGCTCCCGCGGCCTCGGCCACCACCCGGGCAGCCGCCCCGGATCACCGCCGACCGCGGCGCCCGGGAGCGCGAGCCAGCGCAGCGCGAAGGAGGGCGCGAACTCGGGCGCGTGGGCGCGCAGGGCGTCCTCGCCGAACACGGACCTGCCCCGGCTGGTGGGGTAGACGGGATGGTCCCGGAAGGCGGCCAGCGTGTCGTACGAGACGCCACCACCGACCCCGGCCCACCCCTGGGCCTCCCCGTACCGCGCGACCAGCCCCGCGACGACGCCGGGCCGGATGCGGTCGTGCAGCCGGACGGCGTCCAGCGCCCGATGGCATTCGCCCACGAAGGCGTCGTACAACTCCCGGTCCTCGCCCCCCACGGCCCCCCGCAACCGCCCGAGGACGGCGTCGAGCCCCGTGAGGACAACGCCCCCGGCGCCGTTCCCGGTGCCCGCGCCGCCGGAGCGCGCCCCGGTCCGCCCCGCCCGCACGGGCTCGCCCCGGCCCTCGCACTCCAGCCGCACCGGCCGGCGGGCGCGGATCTCGCACTGGAAGCCTTCCGGTTCCACCGGCAGCAGCACGTTTCCGCCCTCCCTCGGCGCGATGCGCAGCCAGGGGCCGTCGGGGCGGCGCACGGTGCGGGCGCGGCTGCGCAGCCGGTACGCGTCCTCCCGGAGCAGGGTGTCGAGCACCCGGCCGAGAAGTTCCTCCTCGGCCTCCTCCACTTCCGCGTGGCTCATGACGCGATCTCCCACCGGTGGGCCGCCAGGAACCCGGCCACCGCCGCGTCGATGCGCTCCTGGTCGGTGCCGGTCGCGCGCAGGACGCCGAGGAAGTCGCGGTTGGTGCGGTAAAGGGGGTGTTCCTCGCCGATCTCGCGCAGCGGGCGGTAGTCGAGCCGTACGCCGTCGCGTTCGGTCACGTTCGCCGCCGGGGCGGCGACGAGGCGGCCGGGGCGGTCGGCCATGACGTACTCCATGCGGGCCCGGCCGTCCCGGCGGGCGCCGAGGTCGGGCGGGAGCGGTTCGCCGAGGTGGGTGCGGAGGATGTGCTCGAAGAGCGGGATGCCGAGGAGTTCGGCGAGCACCAGGTCGCACTGGTCGCCGATGGCACGGTAGTTGACCTCGATGAGGCGGGCCCGGTCGCCCTGGACGACGTATTCGGTGTGGCAAGCGCCGAATCCTACTCCCAGCGCCCGGAGCTGGGCCAGCACGTGGCCGGTGTGGGGCTGAGGGGGCGGGGCGGGCAGGAGGTGCAGCCGTTCCTCGATGAAGTGCGGGGGCGGGGAGACGTCGGTGCGGAAGGCGCCGAGGACGTGGAGGGTGCGGCCGTCGCCGAGGGTTTCGAGGGTCCGCAGATCGCCGTCCAGGTACTCCTCGATCACCAGCGCCGCGCCGGGCCGGTGGGCGCGTATGTCGTGGCAGCTGCGGACGAGTTCGGCCGCGTCGGCGACGAGGACGACATCCTCGCTGGCCACGCCCTCGCGCGGTTTGACGACGCAGGGGAAGGGCGCGTCGAGGCCGGCGAGGGTGGACGGGTCGTCACCGGTGCCGAGTTCGGCGGACCAGATCGTGTCGGCCCCGGCCGCGGCGAGGGCGCGGCGCAGCTCGGCCTTGTTCTTGGTGCGGAGGGCGGCGCGCCAGTCCTTGCCGGGGAGACCGAAGTAGGCGGCGGCGAGGGCGGCCTGGGTCTGGAGGTGGTCGCTGTTGGTGAAGACGGCCCGGGGCCGCCGGCCGTCCGCGGAAGAGGCGGCGATCCGGCTGATGACCTCGCGGAAGTCCCGTACGTCGCAAGGGACGACGTCGAGCGTGGCCGGCAGCCGCCCGCCACCGGCCGCGTGGCGGGCGTACGCGCGCTCGTGCGCCTCCGGCTGGTCCGTGAGGAGGGTGACGGGCAGGGCGAGGCGGGCGGCGGCGGGGAGGAAGCCTTCGGTGACGGAGTCGGTGGGGTTGAGGGCGAGCAGGTGGATCGGCGCGGGGTGGGCGGGGGCAGGGGAGGAGGACGGCCGGGGTGCCGTGTCGAGATCATTCTCGTTCACGAGCCGAGATTAGGTTAGGCATGCCTAAGACTGCCAATTCGGCTGGCCGGCCCGCCCGTTTGGCCCTGTTGCGCCGCCCCGTCACGCCGCTCCGTCACGCCATCAACCCGGCATCCCGATGCGGCGGTGGCGGGCCCGGCGGGCGGCCATCCGCTCATCGGGATCCTGGGCGCGGAGGTCGGCGAGTTCGGCGCCGAGGATGTGCCCGAGACGCCCGAGCAAGCCCTCACCCTCCCCCTCGGTCTCCTCCACGACGCGGTCGACGATGCCGTTGGCCAGGAGGTCGGCGGAGCGCACCCCCTGCCGGTCGGCGACCTCGTACGCCCGTTCCGTGGTCCGGTGGAGGATGGCCGACGCGCCCTCGGGGGGCAGCGGCGACAGCCAGGCGTGCCGCGCCGCCACGACCCGGTCGGCGGGCAGCAGGGCGAGCGCGGCCCCGCCCGCGCCCTGGCCGAGCAGCAGGCAGAGGGTGGGCGCGGGCAGCGTCACCATGTCCGCGAGACACCGTGCGATCTCCCCCGCCAGCCCGCCCTCCTCGGCCTCGCGGCTGAGCGCCGCGCCGGCGGTGTCGATGACGGTGAGCAGGGGCAGCTCCAGTTCGGCCGCGATGCGCATGCCGCGTCGGGCGGTACGCAGCCCGGCGGGCCCCAACGGCTGCCCCTCGGTCGACGCGCGCTCGCCGCCACGCCGTCCGCGGCGGTTGTGCCCGAGCACCACACAGGGCACGCCGCCGACCCGCGCGAGCGCGAGCAGCAGCCCGGGGTCATGCTCCCCGGCGCCCGTCCCACTGAGCGGACTCACGTCCTCCGCGGCCACCCGCAACAGATCCCGCACCCCGGGCCGATCCCCCCGCCGCGAGGCCCGGATCGACTCCTCGGCCGAGGGCCCCACCGCCGTGGCCCCCACGCCGCCGTCGCCCGGCGCCGTGTCGTGGGACGACGGACGCGCCCCGGCGCCCGGTGGGGCCGCGGACCCCTGCCCGGCAGCCGATGTGTCCGATGCGCCACGCTCCGGCCCCGGCCCGGTCGAGGGCGAGGACACACCGCCCCCGATCCCGCGACCACCATCGCGAGGCTCGGCGCCCGCGGCTCCGTCGGACACGAGCCCGCCTCCGGCGCCGCAGCCGTCACCCACACCCCCGCCCGCCCCGGAACCCGGCGCGGTCACGGGTGGCGGGGGCGGACCGCCCTCACCCGTCATGGCGCCGGCGGCCGGGCCGGACGCGGGCGGCGACGCGGGCCGTCCGGCGCCCCGCCCCTGCACTGCCGCGCGTGCCCCGGGCCGGGGCCCGGCCGCCCCGGAGGTCTGCCCACCCGGCCCCGCCTCGGACACGGACGGCGCGCCGCCCCCACCCGCCACACCGCCCGGCCCGGAACCCGGCTCGGCGGCCGGCCGAAAACCGGCCCCGGCGGGGCGGGGTGGCGGGGCCTGGTCGCCGCACAGGACCCGCAGCACCCGCGCCGCCACCTCCGCGAGGCGGCTCGTCGGGAGCACCGCGTCGATCAGGCCGTGGTTCATCAGGTTCTCGGCGACCTGCACGCCCGCCGGGAACTCCTCGCCGTACAGGGCCTCGTGCACCCGCGGGCCCATGAAGCCGATGAGGGCGCCCGGTTCGGCGGCGGTGACGTGGCCCAGGGAGCCCCAGGAGGCGAGGACGCCGCCGGTGGTGGGGTGGCGTACGTGCACCAGGTACGGCAGGCCCGCGGCCTTGTGGTCGGTTATCGCCGCCGCCACCTTCACCATCTGGAGGAAGGCGACGGTGCCCTCCTGCATCCGGGTCCCGCCCGACGCCGGGGCGGCCAGCAGCGGGAGCCGTTCCGCCGTGGCACGCTCGACGGCGCGGACCAGCCGCTCCCCCGCCGCGACCCCGATCGAGCCCGCCAGGAAGCGGAATTCGCAGGCCACATAGGCGATCCGGCGCCCCTCGATGCGGCCCTCGCCCGTGATCACCGACTCGTCGAGCCCGGTGCGCTCGCGGGCCCGCTCCAGGTCGGCCCGGTAGTCGGGGTCGGTCGTGGTGATCTCGACCGGCTGGTCCCAGCCGCGCCGGCTGCCGGGGTCGAGGAAGGTCTCGACCAGGTCGATTGCGGACTTACGGGCGCCCGCGCGGGGGTGAGTTCCGGTCATGCCTGACACCTTCCACGCGCACAGCACCGCTCAACCATTCTTGGCATATGCCGAATGCGGCATATGCCAACCGGCTCAGGTCTCCTCGTCGGCCAGCGCCGCGTCGAGCGCCGCCGTCAGCCGCTGCACCTGCGACCGCAGGTCGGCCAGCTCCGCCCTGTCCAGGCCGGTCGACTGGACCACCTTCAGGGGCACCTCCCGGGCGCGCTCCCTGAGCGCCAGGCCCTCAGCCGTCGGCCGGACCGTCACCGAGCGCTCGTCGTGCGTGCTGCGCTCGCGCTCGACGAGCCCGGCCGCCTGCATGCGCTTGAGCAGCGGCGACAGGGTGCCCGAATCCAGCCGCAGGAACTCGCCCAACTGCTTGACCGGCATCTCGCCGTGCTCCCACAGCACCAGCAGCGCCAGGTACTGCGGGTACGTCAGCTCCGTGTCGCGCAGCACCCGTCGGTAGATACCGCCGAAAGCGCGCGAGGCGGCGTGCAGGGCGAAGCAGAGCTGCAGATCGAGCCGGAGCGGATCGTCCGCCGTGACGGCCCCGCTCTGCGCGGAACGCGGGTCGGGCTGAGATGACATATGACCAGCGTACCCCTTAGTTGTGCGCAATTTAATTGTGTGCTCTACTTGGGCCACCGCCGGACTCGGCCGGATCCCCCCGGCCACCGGGACTTCGAAAGGGATTGGTCTTCATGGATGCGCTCTACACCGCGGTGGCCACGGCGAACGGCCGCGACGGCCGCGCCGTCAGCTCCGACGGCCGGCTCGACCTGCCCCTCGCCATGCCGCCCGCCCTCGGCGGCGACGGCCAGGGCACCAACCCGGAGCAGTTGTTCGCCGCGGGCTACGCCGCCTGCTTCGCGAGCGCGCTCGGCCTCGTCGGCCGCCAGGCCAAGGTGGACACCAAGGACATCTCCGTCACCGCCGAGGTCGGCATCGGCAAGGACGAGTCGGACGGCGGCTTCGGCCTCAAGGTGACGCTGCGCGTCGAGCTGCCGGGCGACCTGGAGAACGAGACCGGCCGCAAGCTGGTCGAGCAGGCGCACCAGGTGTGCCCGTACTCGAAGGCGACGCAGGGCAACATCGAGGTCGAACTGGTCGCCGAATAGGCCGCGGCCCGTCCCGGTCCCGCCTCGGTCGTCAGTCGCCCGAGGCGCAGGTCGTCGGGGTGGCGTGTTCCGGGTCGAGGGCGTTGGCGGCCTCGTGGAAGGCGAGCCGGTCGGTCATCCCGATGGTCAGGTGCTCGGACAGATCGGACGCGCACAGGTCCTGGAGCACGACGTTCTTGACGTCCGGGCCGGCCAGGAACTGGCTGCGGTACGGCGTGACCACCTCGTCGTACCGGGTGGAGATGACGGTGTACCGGACCCCGGGCACGGTGTCGCCACCCGCGTTGAGCCTGTTCAGGAAGTCCGACCCGGCCACCTGGTCCATCAGCCCCGGGGCCGCCTTGGCGACGGCGTCGTCGAGGCCCGGGAAGAGGTCCAGCAGCTTCGTCAGCCCGGACAGGGTCGTGCCGTGATTGGACGGGGCGAGGCCCACCAGGGCGTTCACCTTCGCCGCGCCGCCGAGGAACTTCAGGTAGTAGCGGGGCATCATCCCGCCCTGGGAGTGGCCGACCAGATCGACCTTGGAGGTCCCGGTGGCGGCGAGCACCCGGTCGACGTACGACGACAGCTGCCCGGCGGATTTGTCGACGGGGCCGAGCCCGTGGAAGAGGGGCACGCCGGGGAGTTGGCCGTAGTCGAGGGAGAAGACGCAGTAGCCGCGGTCGACCAGGTACGGGGCGAGGCCGAGCCAGTTGTCGACGGAGTTGCCGAGGGTGCCGTGGACGAGGACGACGGGGCGGGGGTGCCGGGCGGAGGGCTTGCAGGAGTAGTCGTTCCAGCCGCTGCTGGTGGCGTCGGAGGTCTGCGACGACTGGGCGGTCGCGGCGGCGGGGGCCGCGGTCGCCGCCGCGACCGCCAGGGCCAGGGCGGGCAGTAAGGTGCGGATGTTCCTCCAGGGCAGCATCACATGAACTCCTTGCGAGGGGGGTGGAGTTGCACTGACGGCGCACCCTGTGACCCGGATCACAAGCGTGGGACGCGGGGATTCAAATTACGTGTGAGTAGCGGAGACTTCCAGCCATCGGCCGGTGAAGAAAGGTTCACGTAGCCCTTACGCGACGTCCAGGAATCCGGCGGGCCGGACCGCGGACACCCCGAAGCGGGCCCGCGCCCGGTCGGCGGCGGCCTCCGCCCGGCGGGCCTTGTCGTCCGCGGCGTCGAAGGACAGCTGATGGGAGGCGAGTTCGGCGCTCATCAGCCCCTCGGCCCGCAGACTGACGGACCGCACCCGGGCCCGCTGCAACCCGAGCGCGTCGTGCAGCGCGTACGCGGCGGCGGTCAGCACCGGGGTGTGGGCGGTCGGCTCGGCCAGGGTCCGGGAACGGGTCGTCGAGGAGCGGTCGGCGTACCGGACGGTGAGGCTGATCCGCGGCGTGATCTGCCCGCTCGTCCGCAGCCGGATGCCGAGCCCGTCGGCGAGCGTCAGCAGCGCCCGGCGCCGCCGGACCGGGTCCAGCTCATCGTGGTCGAAGCGGTGTTCGGCACCGATGGCGCGGGCCGGGGCGTTCGGGGTGACGGGCGCGGGATCGATGCCGCGCGCCCAGGCGTGCACCCGGCGCGCGGTCGCCGCGCCGAGAATCCGCTGCAGCGTGGACAGCGGCGCGGCGGCGATCCGCTCGGCGCTGTCGAGCCCGTACGCGCACAGGGCCCTGGCGGTCGCGGCGCCCACGCCGGGCAGGGCGATGGGCGGCTTACGGGCCAGGAAACCGGCGACGGCGTCGGGGTCGTCGGGGACGGTGCGGACCGTGCCGGGCGTGTTCGGCGGGGCGTCGTGGGCGGCCATGCGGGCGAGCATGGGGTTGGCGGCCACGCCGACGGTGCAGTCGACGCCGTACCGCGCCAGCGCCCGTACCCGCACGATCTCCGCGAGCCCCGCCGCGTCCCGCCCGAAGTACCGCAGCGCCCCCCGGACATCGGCGAGCGCGGCATCGGGCGGCAACGCCTCCACGACGGGCGTCACCTCACCGAGCAGCGCGAGCAGTCCCTGATAGACGTCCTCGGCGAGCACGCCATCGCCCTGGAACCGCACGTACAACACATGCGCGGCGCTCTCGGCGCCCGCCCTCTCCGCCGAACCGCCCGGGGCGGCACCGGCCGGGGAGTCGGACGAGGTGGCGTCCGCCGAGCGTCCGGCGGCGGCGCCGGGCCCGGGCGGACCCGCGCCTGCCTCGCGGTCGGGCGAGGCGGGACCGGCCAGGGAGTCGTCGGACGAGGTGGCGTCCGCCGGGGGGCGCTCGGCGGCGGCCGAGGGAGCCGCACCGCCACGCGCCCCGGGGCCGGGCGCGGCCGGACGCGCGTCGGCCTCGCGGCCGGGCCCGGTGGCGTCCGCCGGTCCGGGGCGGAGGGGTTCGTGGGGGGATTCGGGCTTCATCCCGCGCTCCCCGGGCTCGCGTGCCACAGCTTGCGGCCGGTGGCGGATTGGTCGCCCGCGGGCTGGAGGTCGGCCCAGGGGTGCATGGCGTAGCCGGTGGACAGCTGGATGCGGCGGCCGGAGTCGGCCTCATCCGAGCCCGCGCCCGCGCCCGCCAGTTCGGCGGCCACCGCTTCCAGGCCGCCTTCGCTCCGCAGCCGGGCCAGTTCGGCGAGGTTCCAGACGGCCGAGCCGACGACGCTGAGGCTGCGCGGGCCGCGGCGCTGGACGACGCCGCGCACCAGCAGCAGCCAGGAGTGGAAGACGGTGTGCGCGCAGGCGGCGTGGCTGTCGTCGAAGAAGGCGCAGTCGACCAGGCCCGTACCGTCGTCCAGGGTGGTGAAGATGACCCGGCGGCCGGAGCGGATCGGCGGGGTCTGGGTGGCGGCCTTGGCGCCCGCGACGAGCACCGTCTCCCCGTGCCGGGCCGACCGCAGCCGCTTGGCGGGCATCGCGCCCAGTTCGTCGAGGAAGGCCCGGTGGTCGGCCATCAGATGGCGGGAGACATCCATACCGAGGATGCCCAGCTCGGCACCGAGGCGTTCGCCCTCGTCGAGATCGGGCAGCCCGGCGGGGGCGGGCGGGCCGGTTTCGGCCAGCGGGAGCTGGCCCTCGTCGTGGGACCCACCGCGCTGCCGGTGCAGTTCGGCGATGTGCAGCAGCAGGTCGCGGCGGCCCGTACCGAACGCGTCCAACGCCCCGACCTGGGCCAGTCGTTCGGCGACGGGCCGTCCGGGGTGGGCGCGCAGCCACAGGTCCTGGAGCGAGGAGTAGGGCTGTCCGGCGGCGATGCGCCGCGTTTCGGCCTCGCTGATGCCATGGACGTCGCTCAGCGCCAGCCGGACACCCATGTCACCGCCCCCAGAATCCCCAGAATCCCCAGACACCAGTTCGATTCGATAGTCGGGACCCGACCGGTTCACATCGAGCGGGAGGATCGGCACGCCCCGCCGCCGCGCGTCCGCCAGCAGCAGCCGCTTCGGGTACATCCCGGGGTCATGCGTGAGCAGCCCCGCGTAGAAGGCCGCCGGATGGTGCGCCTTGAGCCAGGCGGACTGGTACGTGGGGACCGCGAAGGCGACCGCGTGCGCCTTGCAGAAGCCGTACGAACCGAACGCCTCGACGATCTCCCACGTACGGCCCAGCACCTCCGCCGCGTACCCCCGCCGTCCCGCCTCCGCGTGGAACCAGGCCCGCACCCGGCCCTGCCGCTCGGGGTCGGACAGGGCGCGGCGCGCCTCGTCTGCGAGGTCCCGTTCGCAGCCGGTCATGATCGACAGGATCTTGATGATCTGCTCATGGAAGACGACGACCCCGTACGTCTCGCGCAGCGCGTCCTCCAGGTCCGGATGCGGGTAGCGGGCGGGGCGGCGGCCGTGCCGGGCCTCGATGAAGGGGCGCACCATGTCGGCGGCGACCGGGCCCGGCCGGAAGAGCGATATGTCGACCACGAGGTCGTGGAAGGAGTCGGGCTGGAGCCGCCCGAGGAGATCGCGCTGGCCGGGCGACTCGATCTGGAAGCAGCCGAGCGTCTCGGTGGAGCGGATCAGGTCATAGGTCGCCGGGTCGCCGGGCCGGACCTGCCCGGGATCGTCGAGGTCCACGACGCGTCCGGTGGCCCGCCGGATCTCGGCGACGGCGTGGGCCATCGCGGACTGCATCCGCACGCCGAGGACGTCGAGCTTGAGCAGCCCCAGCTCCTCCACGTCGTCCTTGTCGAACTGCGACATGGGGAAGCCCTCGCCGCTGGTCGGCACGATGGGGGTACGGGCGAGCAGCCCGGCGTCCGAGAGCAGCACCCCGCAGGGGTGCATGGCGATACCGCGGGGCAGGCCGTCGAGCGCCTCGACCAGTTCCCAGAGCTTGCCGAAACGTTCCTGCTCCGCAGTTGTCTCTCGTAGTCCTCGCAGCTCCGGCAGTTCGGCAAGCGCCGCACGCGCGTCGCGGGCACGGATGTGCGGGAAGGACTTGGCGATCCGGTCCACCTCGGCCGGGTCCATGGCGAGGGCCGCGCCGACGTCCCGTACGGCGTGCCGCACCCGGTAGGTCTCGGGCATCGAGACGGTCGCGACCCGCTCCGCCCCGAAGCGGTCGAAGATCGCGCGGTAGACGTCGAGGCGGCGCGCCGACTCCACGTCGATGTCGATGTCGGGCAGCGCGGCCCGCCGCACCGACAGGAAGCGCTCCATCAGCAGACCGCAGGCCACGGGGTCGGCGTGGGCGACGCCGAGCAGGTGGTTGACGAACGAGCCCGCGCCGGAGCCCCGGGCGGCCACCCGCACCCCGAGCGCACGGGTGTCGTCCACGACCCGGGCGACGGTGAGGAAGTACGAGGCGTAGCCGAGCCGTTCGATGGTGCGCAGCTCGTCCTCCAGCCGCTCCCAGCGCACCCGGTCGCGGTCGTAACCCCGCAGCACCATGGCGGCGGCGCAGCGCGACCGCAGAACCCGCTCCGCGCTCCGCCGCCCCGCCCCGACCAGGCGTGGTTCGGGGAAGTGGACGGTGCCGAGGCCGATGTGGTCCTCGGGGTCGACCAGGCACGCTGCGGCGGTGCGCGCCGTCTCCTCCAGCAGCCGGTGCGCGCCGTCCCGCCGCAGCCCGGCCGCCTCCGCGATGCGCTCGGCGGCGCGCGCCATGTCGCGCGGGCCCTTGAGCCAGCGCTCGCCGCTGTCGAGCGCGCCGGGCGTGCGCGGGTCGATGGGGACGAGCCGGCGGGCGGAGTCCAGGACGTCGGCGACCGGGCCCTCGCCGGGATCGGCGTAGCGGACGGCGTTGCTGAGGACGGTCCGGACGCCCTGGTCGGCGGCGAAGCCGACGGTACGGGCGGCCAGCCGCAGCGAGCCGGGCCCGGTGCCGGCGCGGCCGTGCCATACGGCCTCAAGACGCAGCGCGTCGCCGAACAACTCGCGCCAGGGGGCGATCAGCCGCGCGGCCCGGTCGGGTCGTCCGGCGGCCAGGGCGCGGCCGACGTCGGAGTCCGGGCCGAGGAGCGCGGTCACCGGGGCGAGCGCCCCGGGGGCGCTCACCAGATCGCGCCAGTGCAGCAGGGGCGACCCGTCGCCGTTCGTACGGGCGGAGCCGGGGTGGGCGAGCCCGGCGTGGGCGGCGGAGACCAGCCCGCACAGCGCGGCCCAGCCTGCGGCGCCGTCCCGGGCGAGGAAGACCGCCCGGGGCGCGGACTCGTCGATGAACGCCCCACCGCGCACCGGCGTGCGCCGCCGGGGCGCCCGCCCGGGGTCCGGGGGTTCCGCCTGGACGGCCAGATCCACCCCGAAGAGCGGTCTGACCCCCGCGGCCTCACTCGCCCGGGCGAACCGCACCGCTCCGGCGAGGCTGTCGCGGTCGGTCAGCGCGATGGCGTCCATGCCGCGCTCGGCGGCACGCGCCGCCAGCCGCTCCGGGTGCGTGGCGCCGTACCGCATGGAGAACCCGGAGGCGGTGTGCAGATGCGTGAAGCCTGGCATCCACACCTCCGCTGGTCACACCCCCTGGCCGATCCTGCTCTGCTCGTCCTCCCCGACCCCCACCTTAACCCCATTCTCGAACAAGTGTGCGAGAGACTTCGAGCGACACCGCATGCCCCTCGCGGCGCTTCCATATACACCATAAGCCCGCAAATCCCCTCTTCATTCCGCGTGTCGCATCCCGGGAAACCGGCCATCGACGCACGTATGCTGATCACCATGACGGAGCCGACCCCGCTCGACCTGCTGCTGGAACAGCACACCGGCACGCTCGTCACCCTCAAGCGCGACGGCCGCCCCCAGCTGTCCAACGTCGTCTACAGCTACGACCCGGCCGAGCGCCTCATCCGCGTCTCGGTCACCGACGACCGCGCCAAGACCCGCAACCTGCGCCGCGATCCGCGCGCGAGCTTCTACGTCACCAGCGGCGACCGCTTCTCCTATCTGGTGGCCGAGGGCGATGCCGAGCTGACGCCGGTGACGACCGACCCCCACGACGCCACCGCCGATGAGCTGGTCGAGCTCTACCGCGCCGTCCAGGGCGACCACCCGGACTGGGAGGAGTTCCGCGCCGCGATGGTGGCCGACCGCCGGCTGGTGATGCGACTGCGGGCCGACCGCGCGTACGGCCTGGGTCACACCGGCCCGTTCAGCGGCGAACTCGGCGAACTCGGCGCCTGAGACGCCCGCTACGCCCGCGACGCCCGCGACGCCTGAGACCTCCGCAAAGCCACCGGCTTCGCCCCGATACGGTCGCCTTGCCCTGGCAGATTCTCGCTCTGCCGTCACTCACACACCGGCACCACAGGCCCCACCGGCACCACCGGCACGCCACTCAATTGAGCACATCTGAATCGATTTGAGCGGCGCTGAACTGTCGTTCGACAGGTCGGCGCCCCGATCGCACTCCCCGCCCCACACATCAGCCCGCACCCGGTCGCCACGCGGCGTTCCCCAGGGCCACACCTTGCACACGCGACAATGAGCCACCGAATGGCTACTTGTAGCGACCGGAAGTGCTCGATCAACGTGCGTTCCCGATGCGCGGGGCGTAGAAATCCGTCCGGTATCTGCAAGCACGAGCAAGGGAGTGTTCGATATGCGGAAGACGACAGGGGCGATCGGCGGCCTCGGCGCCGCGCTGGCCATGAGCGCCGCGCTCGGGCTGGGGGCGAGCGGCACGGCCCATGCCGCGCCCGCGACGACGAAGAGCCTGTACCCGCCGTCCGCGCTGGTCCTCAGCGTCGGCTACGGGTCCGACGACTCCTCGGTGGCCGTACAGCGCGCGGTGACGCTGAGCTGTCAGCCCTCCCCCACGGGTACCCACCCGGCGCCCGCCAGTGCCTGCGCCGAACTGCGCGCCGTGAACGGCGAATTCTCCACCCTGGCCGAGACGAGCGAGCCGGGCCGGATGTGCACCAAGGAGTGGCGGCCGGTGACCGTCACCGCGGAGGGGATCTGGGACGGTCAGCGGGTGTCGTACGAGCACACCTTCGCCAACAACTGCCTCAAGAACGCGGCCGTGAGCCAGGTCTTCGACTTCTGAGCGATCGCACAGGCCGAGCGGGCCGAGCAAGGCGAAGACCCCCGGACACCGTCCACGGGTGTCCGGGGGCCTTCGCCTTAAGCGGGCGCGCCGCGGCGCGAGAGCCGTCGGGCCGTCAGCCGATCTTGGCGCCGTACGCCTCCAGCGCCTCCGGCACCGGCTGGAAGAACGTCTCGCCGCCCGAGGAGCAGTCACCGCTGCCACCGGAGGTCAGGCCGAGCGCCGTGCCGCCCGCGAAGAGCGCGCCGCCGCTGTCGCCGGGCTCGGCGCAGACGTTGGTCTTGATCAGCCCGCTGACCGAGCCCTCCTGGTAGTTGACGGTCGCGTCGAGGCCGGTGACCTCGCCGTCATGCACCTGGGTGGTGGAGCCGCTGCGGGACACCTTCTGGCCGACGGTGGCGTCACCGGCCTTGGAGATGGCCTGGGTGTCGCCGTTGTAGAGGTTCACCGCACTCGGGTGCGCGACGTCCTTGGTGTACTTGACCAGGCCGTAGTCGTTGCCGGGGAAGTCGCTGGCCTCGTTGGAGCCGATCTCGCCGCCGCCCTGCGAGTCGGACCAGCTCTTGATGGCCTCGGTGCAGTGACCTGCGGTCAGGAAGTACGGCTGGCCGTCCTTGACCACGTTGAACCCGAGCGAGCAGCGCCCGCTGCCGCCATAGATGGCGTCGCCGCCCGCGAGGAAGGTGGAGAACTTGCCGGCCGAGCGCTTCACCTCGACCTTGTCGCCCAGGCTCTTGGCCACCTTGTCGAGCGCGGCCATCCGGCTGCCCTTGACGCTGCTGTCCGCGGTGACGACGACCTTGTTGGCTCTGGGGTCGACCGACCACGAGGTGCCGGGAATGGTCGCCTTGTCCTTCAGGGTGGTACGCGCCCGCGCCAGCTGGGCCAGCGTGTTCTCGACCACCTTGGCCTCGGCGCCCGCGTCGCGGACCCGCTCGGCGGCGGCCTTGTTCACCACGTTGACCACGAGCTTCTTGGCCTTGGCGTCGTAGTACGACCCGGCGGCGTCGGTCTTGAGCGCCGAGGTGAGGGTGTGCGCGAGCTTGCCCGCGGAGTTCACCGAGAGCGTGTCGGCCTGCGGCTCGGCGGGGGCGGCGTTGGCGTTCTGCAGGGTGAGGGCGGCGGCGACCAGGGCCACGGCTCCGGTCCCGGCGATGGCGGCACGGCGCTTGGATATGCGGCGGTGCTTCAACTCTCGGTCCTCCAGTGGGGGGTTGGGCCGCCGGCGGCAGTGGGGTGCCCGGCCCGGAGGTCGTACGGCACGGGGCGCGCCTGCCCCTGCGGGAGCGCGTCCATGCCAAATTGCGCCGCCGAGTATTCCCAGCGCCGCCGGGGGCGCACAAGACCGCGCTCACGTCATCCGCGTGAAATTTATGGAGCGTCGATCCCCATTTCCGGACATGACGGTGCCCGCGCGCCCCAAACGGGCACGCGGGCACGGGGCTTATGCGCGGGTCACCGCTCCACGGCACGCTCCGGTTCGCGCTCCGTCAGCGTGGGGACGGCCGCAGCGGGCGCGGCCTTCCCCTCCACGGCCTTCTCCCCCGCCTTCTCCTCCGCGGCGCGCGGGGCCTCCCGCCCGGCGGGCACCGGCTCCTTGGCGCCGCCGTCCACCCGGGCCTCCGCCGGGGGCTGCTGGCCCCGCTCCAGGAAGCGCAGCAGCTCCACCGGTATGGGCAGGACCAGCGTCGAGTTCTTCTCGGCGGCGACCGCCATCACCGTCTGCAGCAGCCGCAACTGGAGGGCGGAGGGGGTCTCGGACATCTGCGCGGCGGCCTCGGCGAGCTTCTTCGACGCCTGAAGCTCCGCGTCCGCGTTGATCACCCGGGCCCGGCGCTCCCGGTCGGCCTCCGCCTGGCGGGCCATCGACCGCTTCATGGTCTCCGGCAGCGACACGTCCTTGATCTCGACACGATCGATGTGGACGCCCCAGCCGACGGCCGGGCTGTCGATCATCAGCTCCAGCCCCTGGTTGAGCTTCTCCCTGTTGGAGAGCAGATCGTCCAGATCGCTCTTGCCGATGATCGAACGCAGCGAGGTCTGGGCCATCTGGGAGACCGCGAAGCGGTAGTCCTCGACCGCGACGATCGCCTCGGCCGGGTCCACGACCTTGAAGTAGACGACCGCGTCGACCCGCACGGTCACGTTGTCGCGGGTGATGCCCTCCTGGGCGGGCACGGGCATCGTCACGATCTGCATGTTCACCTTGCGGAGCCGGTCGAAGACCGGAGCGATCATGGTGAAGCCGGGCCCCCGGACATCCGAACGGAGCCTTCCGAGCCGGAAGACCACCCCTCGCTCGTACTGCTTGACCACGCGGGCCGCCGCCAGGGCGCAGACGACACCGGCACAGGCCAGGATCACCACCACTGTCACGAATGCATCGAGCATCACGGCCACCTGCCGTCCGTATCGCGAGCGATGCCCCACCCGGGGTACCAATGTCCACGATAGTCCCGCCCCGCCCGGCCCGGGAGCCCTGTGGAAAACCGGAGAACCCCCGCCCGGAGGGCCCGGGCGGGGGCGTGCGTCGGTCGGTGCGCGTCGGTCCGTGCGCCAGCCGTCTCGTACGTCTCGTATGTCCTTAGTAGACGCTCACGCCGTACGCGTTCAGCGCCTCGACGACCGGCTGGAAGAATGTGGTGCCACCGGAGGAGCAGTTGCCGCTGCCGCCGGAGGTGAGGCCGAGGGCGGTGGAACCGGCGTACAGGGGGCCGCCGCTGTCGCCGGGCTCGGCGCAGACGGTGGTCTGGATCATGCCGTACACGATGTCGCCGCTGCCGTAGTTGACGGTGGCGTTCAGCGCGGTGACCCGGCCGCTGTGGACGCCGGTGGTGCTGCCGCGCCGGGTGACCGTCTGGCCCACGGTCGGGTTGGCGGCGGTGGTGATGTCCTGGCTGCCGACGGTGCCCTGGGGCGTGACGGAGCCGCTGTACCGGACCAGACCGTAGTCGTTGGTCGGGAAGCTGGAGCCGGACGTCGGGCCGATGGTGGTGGAGTGGCCGGAGTTCGACCACCAGGTGCCCGCGCCATCGGTGCAGTGGCCGGCGGTGACGAAGTAGTTGGCCCCGCTGCTGTTGCGTACGTTGAAGCCGAGCGAGCAGCGCCAGCTACTCGCGTAGATCGCGTCTCCGCCGGCGATCAGCTTCTGGATCTTGCCGGGGGTGCGCTTGATCTCGATCGCGTCGGCGTTGCTGCCGGCCGCGTCCTTGATCTTGGCTATCTCGCTCTGGGAGACGGTGCTGTCAGCGGTGACGACCAGCTCGTTGGTCGCCTTGTCGACGTACCAGGCGGTGCCCGCGACGTCGGCGTCCAGAACGGCCGCGCTCGCCGCCTTGGACTCGGCCGCGGTGAAGGTGCGGGTGGCGTCGTTCCCGGCGTAGGCGGCGGGGGCGGCGAGCGCCGTCCCGGCCACGAGGGCCGAGGTGGCGGCGAGGAGTGCGATACGTCTCGCCCGGGTGCCGTGGGGGGTAGTGCGCTTGATCCTCAACTCTTCCTCCGAGGGAATCGGGGGTCTGCTTGGGTGGGCAGGCCCGTGAGGCGCAGTCAGCGGGCACGCCGGACGGGAATTTCCGACGTGCCCCTGACAAGCGCTGTTCCGGAAGTATTTGCGGCCACGACCGCAAAGGGCAAGAGGACAATTCGGAAAGCCCCCGGGCGCCGACCGGCTTCGGTACCGCCTATTCCGGGACGGCCGGGGCGGCCGGGCGGGAAAGTCCCAGATGGTCGCGGAGGGTGCGGCCGGTGTACGCGGTGCGGAAGACGCCCCGTTCCTGAAGCAGCGGAACCACCCGGTCCACGAACTCGTCGAGCCCGCCGGGGGTCAGATGCGGCACCAGGATGAAGCCGTCGGCGGCCTCGTCCCGCACGAAACGCGCCATCTCCCCGGCGACCGCCTCCGGGGTGCCGATGAACGACTGCCGCCCGGTCGTCTCGATGACGGTCTCCCGGATGGAGAGCCCCTTCTCCTCCGACAGCGCCCGCCACTTGGCGGCCAGCGCCAGCGGATCGGCGTGCCGCACCCGGCCCTGGACGAGGTGGGAGCCGGGGTCCGGGTCGATGTCCGGAAGGGGCCCGTCCGGGTCGTATCCGGACAGGTCCACGCCCCAGACCTGCTCCAGGGCGAGGATCGCGTTCTGCGGCGAGACCTGCTGCCGCCGGATCTCGGCGGCCTTCTCCCGGGCCTCGGCGGCGGTGTCTCCGAGGACGAAGGTCACCCCGGGCATGATCTTCAGATCGCCGGGCGCCCGGCCGTACGCCGCCAGCCGCCTCTTCACGTCCGCGTAGAAGGCGCGGCCCGCCTCCAGGCTGCCGTGCCGGGTGAAGATGATGTCGGCGGCGGAGGCCGCGAACTCCCGGCCCTCGTCGGAGTCCCCGGCCTGGATCACCACCGGATGGCCCTGCGGGGAGCGCGGCACGCCGAACCGCCCCTCGATGTCGAACTGCTCGCCCCGGTGTGCGAACGGCCGCGGCGGACCGCCCTCCGGCCAGGAGTCCCACAGCTCGCGCGCGGTGGCGACGAACTCGGCGGCCCGGGTGTAGCGGTCGGCCCGGTCGAGATAGCCGCCGCGCCGGAAGTTCTCGCCGGTGAACGCGTCGGAGGAGGTGACGACGTTCCAGGCCGCGCGGCCCCCGCTGAGGTGGTCGAGCGAGGCGAGGCGGCGGGCGAGTTCGTACGGCTCGTTGAAGGTCGCGTTGACGGTGGCGGCCAGGCCGAGGCGGTCGGTGACGGCGGCGAGGGCGTTCAGCACGGTGATCGACTCGGGCCTGCCGACCACGTCGAGGTCGTGGACGCGGCCGCCGTGCTCGCGCAGCCGCAGCCCCTCGGCGAGGAAGAAGAAGTCGAACAGACCGCGCTCGGCGGTGCGCGCCAGATGCTCGAAGGAGCCGAAGTCGATCTGGCTCCCGGACCTCGGATCCGTCCATACCGTGGTGTTGTTGACGCCGGGGAAGTGCGCGCCCAGATGGATCTGCCGGGGCTGCTGTCGGTCGTTCACGGGGCGGTCTCCCTCGCGAGGGCGTAGCGGTTGGCCGGGCGCGGTCGCCCCAGGTGCTCGCGGAGCGTCGTACCGGGATAGAAGGTGCGGAACAGTCCGCGGTGCTGGAGCAGCGCGACCGTGCCGTTGACGAAGCGCTCCAGGTCGCGGCGCGGGACGACGGGGGCGATGTGGAAGCCGTCCACGGCACCGGCGTCGTGCCAGCCGGCGATCAGGTCCGCGAGGTCGGCCGGTCCCCCGCGGTACAGCGGCGGAGCACCGTCCCGGGCGGTCAGCGGGCCCCGGGGGGATTCGGGGCCGCCTTCGCCGTCGCCCAGGTCCACCGCGAGGGCGGCGAGCACGGTGAGCGCGCCCGGGTCCCGGCCGTACGCCGCCGCGCGGCGCCGCAGTGCGTCCCGGGCCCGGCCCGCCTCCTCCGGGCGGGTGGCCCGTATCCAGGCGACGTCGGCGTGGCGGGCCGCGGTGTCCCAGGTCACCGGGTCGGTGGCGGCGACGGCGACCACCGGGTGGCCTTGCGGCGGCCGGGGCACGATGGCGGGGCCGCGCACCCGGAAGCCGGTGCCCTCGTAGTCGACGTAGTGCAGCTTGTCGCGGTCGATGAAGCGGCCGGTGGCGGTGTCGCGGATCTCCGCGTCGTCCTCCCAGCTGTCCCACAGCCGGGCGGAGACGTCGGCCACCTCGCCCGCCTCCGCCCACAGTTCGGGGGCGGGGGCGGCGGGGCGGCGGCCCACCAGCCGCGCCTCCGCCACCGTGGCCGACACCTCGACGGTCCAGCCCGCCCGGCCGCGGCTCACCCAGTCCAGGGTGGCCACGGCGGACGAGACGTGGAACGGCTCGGTGTGGGTGGTGGTGACGGTCGGCACCAGGCCGATCCGCTCGGTGGCGGGCGCGACGCGCGCGAGGACGGCGAGCGCGTCGAGCCTGCCCCGCCCGTCCCCCGGCGGGCCGAACGTGTCGTCCAGGGTGACGAAGTCGAGCGTGCCGCGCTCGGCGAGCCGCGCCAGCTCGATGTAGTACGGCGCCGCGTACTGGCCTGCGCCGTCGATGGCGGCGGCCAGATGCAGGGGGCCGGTCGGTACGGCCATGGTCGGGCCTTCCTCGGTCTCGGAGCCGGTCAGCTGGTGGGCAGGCCGCGCGGGTTGATCTCGGACTTCTTCACGGCCTCACTGGAGAGCCCCCACCGCTTCAGGACCCGGGCGTACGAGCCGTCCTGGATGATGTGGTCGATGGCGGCGGCGTACGCGTCGACCAGCCCGCTGCCCTTCTTGGTGGTGGCCGCGATCTTGCCCTGCACCAGATCGCCGCCGCCGGAGAGCGTGCCGATGATCTGGGTCTGGCCGGCCGAGGCGACGTGGTAGGCGGCGGTGGGGTGGGGGCCGAGATAGGCGTCGATGCGCCCGGACTGGAGGGCGAGGTAGTAGTCGGTGTCCTTCTGGAAGTACTTGATGTCCACGGGCTTGCGGCCCGCCTTCTGGTTCTCCTTGCTCCAGTCGACGAGGATCTTCTCCTGGTTGGTGCCGGAGGAGACGGAGATGGTCTTGCCCGCCACGTCCCTCGGGCCCTTGATCCGCCACGAGGTGCCCTTCTTGGCCTCGAAGGCGAGGTTGTCCAGCCGGTAGGTCGCGAAGTCGTACTTCTGCTTGCGCTCCTCGGTGACGGTGACGTTGGAGAAGACGGCGTCGAACTTGGAGCTGTCCAGGCCGACGAAGAGGTTCTCCCAGGAGACCGCGTCGAACGCGACCTTGAGCCCGAGGGTGTCGGCGACCAGGGTGGCGAGGTCGATCTCGACGCCGATCCGGGTCTTGTCGTCGGTCGCGTAGAAGCCGAGCGGCGGCGAGGCGTCGGCGCTGCCGCCGACGCGCAGCGTGCCGCGGCGGCGGATCGCCTCGGGCACCTTGGCCGCGATGGCGTCGACCTTCTTGCCTCTGATCCGGTGCTGCTGCGGGCTGACGTTGAACCCGGTGCCCTTGCCCTTGGCGCCCACCGTCTGCTGGGCGTCGCCGTCGCCGCAGGCGCTGAGCAGGGCGGTGGCGGGAACGGCGGCCAGGGCGGCGAGGAGGGTGCGGCGGGTGGTCACGGGGGTGCTCCTTGTGTGCAGGGGACGGTTCACAGGACCTTGGAGAGGAACGCCTTGGTGCGTGTCTGTTCGGGGTGGTCGAGCACCTCGGAGGGCGGTCCCTGCTCGACGATCCGGCCGTCGTCCATGAAGACGACGGTGTCGGCGACCTCGCGGGCGAAGCCGATCTCATGGGTGACGACGATCATCGTGGTGCCCTGGCCCGCCAGGTCCTTGATGACGTCGAGGACCTCGCCGACCAGCTCGGGGTCGAGGGCGGAGGTCGGCTCGTCGAACAGCAGCAGCTCCGGCTCCAGGGCGAGCGCGCGGGCGATGGCCACCCGCTGCTGCTGCCCGCCGGAGAGCTGCCGGGGGTACGCGGACGCCTTGTCCGCGAGCCCGACCCGGGCGAGCAGCGTCTCCGCGCTCTCCACCGCCCGCTTCCTGGGGCGGCGCAGGGCCGACACCGGGGCCTCGATGATGTTTTCCAGCACGGTCAGATGCGGGAAGAGGTTGAAGTTCTGGAAGACGAAGCCGATCCGGGTGCGCTGCTTGAGGATGTCGCGCTCGCGCAGCTCGTACAGCTTGTCGTGGCGCCTGCGGTAGCCGACCAGCGAACCGGCGACGCTGATCCAGCCGCTGTCGACCTTCTCCAGGTGGTTGATGGCGCGCAGCAGCGTGGACTTGCCGGAGCCGGACGGGCCGAGGACGACGGCCACCTCTCCGGTGCGCACCGTCAGATCGATGCCGCGCAGCACCTCCAGCGGCCCGAAGCTCTTGTGGACGGAACGGATGTCGACCATGGCGGTCATCGGGTGGCTCCCCGCGAGAAGTGGCGCTCTACGTAGTACTGGGCGATCGAGAGCAGCGTGGTCAGGATGATGTACCAGACGGTCGCGACCATCAGGAGCGGCACGACGCGGCCGTTGCGCCCGTAGACGACCTGCACCTGGTAGAAGAGTTCGCCGATCGCCATGACGGAGACGATCGAGGTGCCCTTGAAGAGGGAGATGACCTCGTTGGCGGCGTTCGGCAGGATCGAGCGCATCGCCTGCGGCAGCACGATGCGGCGCAACTGCCGCAGCCGGGGGATGCCGAGGGCGGCGGCCGCCTCCAACTGCCCGGTGTCGACGGCGAGGACGCCGCCGCGCACGATCTCGGCCGCGTACGCCGCCTGGTGCAGGGCGAGTCCGAGGACGGCCGCGCTCATCGCGCCGACGAGTCCGGCGGTGTCGAAGGAGAAGAAGCCGGGCCCGAAGGGGATGCCGAAGTCGAGCCGCTTGTAGAGATAGGTGAGGTTGAACCAGAAGAGCAGCTGGACGATGAGCGGGATGGAGCGGAACGCCCAGATGTAGGTGAAGGCGACCGACTTCAGGAACGGGCTCCGGGACAGCCGCATGAAGGCGAGCACGATGCCGAGGGCGAAGCCGATCGCGGTGCCGTAGAACGTCAGCTGGAGGGTGATCCAGACGGCCTTGAGGATCGTCTCGGTGGCGAAGAAGTCGGCGAAGACGTCCCATTCCCAGCCGGGGTTGGTGGTCAGGCCGTGCGCGAACTGGGCGACCAGGACGGCCGTCACGGCGACGGCGACCCAGCGCCAGGGGTTGCGTACGGGCACGACCTTGAGCGAGGAGTAGTCCTCGGGTGGCGCGGCGCGTCCGGGCGCCTTGTCGCGGGGTGGATCGGAGGTCAGAGACATGGGCGGTCCTTGGGGAAGCGGTTCTTCAGGGGGAGCGGGCTCAGGCGGTGAGCGCGGCGCGACAGGACAGGTCGCGCAGACAGAGCAGCAGGGCGCGCGCGGTCGCGTCGTTCTGCCGGAACGCGGGGGCGTTGGTACGGGGCCGGGCGAAGGCGCCGGAGGAGCGGCCGCCGGTGTACGGGCCGAGCGCGAAGCGGCGCGGATGGGGGTGGCCGGCCCGGTCCAGGATCCGGGCGTCGTCCGGGCTGACGTCGAGCAGTCCCGCGGGGGTGGCGGCCGCGCCGTCCCGGTGGAGGGCGCGCAGCAGCGGACCGCGGGAGCGGTGCACGGTCGGCTCCGGCAGCCGGGCCTCGACCAGGGCGCGGGCCTCGACCTGGCTCCCGGGGACGCTCGCGCCGCCCGCCCGGAACACCCCGCGCTCCGGATCGGCGCTCACGGTCGTCCCGGCGCCGAGGAACCGGACGACCCCGGCGCGGGAGAGCGCGAGGAGCTGCTGAAGGCGCGGGCCGGGCGGCCCGGAGGCGAGGTGGTTGAAGAAGCCCTGCCACCGGCCGCCGTCGCCGAGGTCGCCGAGCCGGGTGAGCTGGCCGTAGACGGAGAGCAGGGCGAGGAAGACGGCCAGGTCGGTGCTGTGCGCGGGGTCGTGGCGGCGGGCGAGATCGGCCTCGATGCGGCGGCGCAGGCCCTCCTGGAGGGCGTCGGGCCCGGGGAAGCGCAGCCCGTCGAGCGGACGGTCGAGGGCGTCGAGATCGAGCCGGTCGGCCGGGTCGGGGACGGCGGCGGCCACCAGGGCGTCCAGATCGGCGCCGCCGGGCGGGCAGGCGGCGTAACTCTCCTCGAAGTCGGCCCAGTCGGCGGCCGTGCGCTCGGGGTGGGCGGTGAACAGCCGGTGGTAGTGGGCGAATCCGAGTTCCTTGCCGATCAGCGGCCAGATGTCGCGCCGGAAGTCGGGCGGGGTGCGGCGCCGCCGCAACTCCTCGACCTGGGCGGGACCGAAGAAGCGGGGCAGGGGCGGGCGTTCGCCGGACAGCCCGTAACCGATCTTGGCGTGGTACGGGACGCCGCGGCGCGAGCCGACGTACAGCACGGGTTCGCGCCCGGAGGGCCGGTAGACCGGCTCTCCGGCGGGCCCGTGGTCGTACCGTCCGCCGCGCCCCTCGGTGACCAGCGCCATCAGGTCGACGAAGGCGAGGCCGAAGCCGCGGACGATGACCGGCTCGCCGGGCCGCAGCCGGCTCAGATCGCTGTCGGCGGTGTACTCGGGCGGCAGGTGTACGAGCCGGTGCTCGGCCGCGAAGGCGGACAGCGCCCGCTGCTCCGGGTCGGGTTCGGCGTCGAGATGGCCGAGCGCGAGCACCACGGCGTCGGCGGTGAGCGGGGTGGCGCGCCCTTCCAGCCACACCTGCTGGCGTCCGTCGCGCGGTCCGGTGACCCGTACGGCGCGGCACGGGTGCTCCTGGACGGTCACCCCGGGCGGCAGGGCGGCCACCGACCGCTCGTACGCCCAGCGCAGATAGGCGCTCTGGAGCCGCCTCGTGGCGAAGCTACGGCCGGTCAGCGCCGTGGCCTCGGCGACGGCTTCGGGCGGCAGGGCGGCCAGTTCACCGGCGGGCAGCGCCCCGCGGCGGACGCGGTCGGCCCACTCGGCGAGCGAGGGGCCGGGGCGGGCCGGGCCGTCCTGGTCCACCGACTCGTCGGTGAAGATGGTGACGTCCTCGGCCATGGAGTTCATCCACAGCAGCGGGGACTGGTCGGGGCGCCAGACGCGGCCGCGGCCGGCCGGATGCGGGTCGACCAGGTGCAGGGTGAACGGGACGGGCGCGTCGTGGAGTTCGGGCGCGTTGGCGGCGATCCGCTCCACGAGCCCGGTGGCGCGCGGGCCCGCGCCGACGATGACGACGGCGTGCGGTGTGGGGGAAGCGAGGTCCGGGGTGGCGGACATGCGAAGGCTCCGTGAGTTCGTGAAGGAACACACGCTTGCCTGCACACACTTCGGCCGCGCCCCTCAGCACGGCATGACGCCGAGACTAAGGCGTGGCCACGGCCGGTTGTCAAGGCTGTCCACACTGTGAGTGGGGTGTCTCAGCGCGGTTGACGCGGAACCGGAAGGCTGCTCCACTTACCCCATGCATTCATGGCAGCGACTGGTCACGCGCGACCACATCGACTTCGGTCGGGTGTGGTCGTCGTCCTGTTCGGGCTGACGCCGCCCGCCTCCGCTGCCTCTAACTTCCTGAGGCGCCTGCCCGCCGGCCGTGCCGGTGTGGCCGCTCACGTCCGCGTCGTCACGCGCCTTCACACACGCTTCAGCGCTTCACCCTTCCCCTCGCACCGCCTGTTCCGCCGGAACGGCTAGCAATCGCAGCCGCAGTCACAACCGTCACAGCAGTTGCCGCAGCAGTCACCGCAGTTGCAGCAGCACTCGCAATCACAACAGTCCGAACAGTCATCGCACTTGTGGCACCAGCCCTCGCGCGGCTCCCCCGACCACGGGTCGTGGTACGGATCCCGGCAGCACACCTGGCCGGTGCAGCAGAGCCCGGACCACACCGCGCACCCGGCTATCAGCCCACGCTGCCTGCCCCGGCGCGGCGGCTCGGGCGGAGCGCCGCCGGGGCCGCCGGGCCCCTGCGGGGTGAACCACGACTGCGGCGGCGTGCCCTGGGACGCCTCCGGGGCGTCCGTGGTCTGCCCGGCGGGCCCGGTGTGCGTACAGGAGGTGGTGCCGAACGCCCGGTCCACCGCGCGCGGCAGCTCGTGCGCCAGCAGCACATGGGCGAGCTTGCCGGACCGCTTGCCGGCGAAGGCGACGTCCTGGAGCGCGAGGCGCACCCCGTGCACCGCGTCGTCGCACAGCCGGCGCACCTCGGCGAGGTCCGCCCCGGTGGCCGTGATCGGGTTCCAGGCGCCCGTCTCGGCGTCCTCGCATCGGTCCTCGACCGCGTCCAGGAGATGCGCGAGCCTGCCGAAGAGCCGTCCCGCCTCCTCCAGCGGCGCCCTGTTGCCGGGCTTCCCGGCCAGTACGGCGGTGTGGCCGAAGGCCGCGGCGGTCGCGGTCTCGGTCGGCTCCGTGACCGTCAGCAGCGAGGTACCGGACCCCGCCTGCTCCTCGATCTCCTGCTGCCGCCCGACCGCATCGAGCAGCACGGCTGTGTCGAATCCCATCTCGGCACCGCTGCGGGCCCCCGCCCGGTCCCAGCGCCCGGCCACCCGGCGGGCGGCCGCGGCGACCGGCCGGCGGGCCAACGCCCCGTCGCCGTCCGCCACATGGTCCCGTACCTTCGCGGAGGCCAGCACCAGCGAGACGGTCGCCGCCAGCCGAGCGCCCTCGCCCTGGGCCACCGACGCGGAGCGCATCCCGCGCAGCGGACACGGCCCCGCGGTGCGCCGCCACCCGTCGGAGCGGCCGGCCTGAGCCTCCACGAGAACCGATATGACCAGCCCGTCGTAGTTGGTGGCCAGGCGGGCGAACTGGCCGTGGTCACCGCGCAGCGCGAGGCACAACCCGCACAGATGCGCCATCCATTCCGTCCGGAGATTTTGCGACAGCCGGTGCCGACAAGGCCGGATAATGCCAAACAAAACTGTCCCCGTTCACCCGTACGTCCCCGGTGTCACCCGTCCGGCCTGCGAAGTCTACCCAGCGCACCGTCAGCCCCCTTCATCAGGTGCAACCCTGATATGGCGCCAAACGTTGTGCACCGGTAACGTCACAAATCCGCTGTGCGGCCGCAATCCACGTGGCACATCATCCGCATCATGGACGACCATAGAGGGGCGGACAGTACACACCGTTAAGAGGAGAGGAGGCGTCCATGGGATCGGTGCGCAAGGCGAGCGCTTGGCTTGGCCTCGTCGACGACAGCGATGACGAGCGCTACTACGACGACGACTACGCCGAGGGACCCGAGCCCGGCGACTCCTGGGTGACCGACCCGCGGGTGCGGGTGGCCGACCAGGCCGCACAGGACCAGGGCACGCGGATCGCGACGGTCACCCCGGACGGGTTCCGGGACGCCCGCGGAATCGGTGAGATGTTCCGGGAGGGCGTCCCGGTCATCGTCAACCTGACGACGATGGAGTCCGCCGACGCCAAGCGCGTGGTGGATTTCGCCGCCGGACTGACGTTCGGGCTCCACGGCTCCATCGAGCGCGTCGCCAACCGCGTGTTCCTCCTCACCCCCGCCGACTACCAGATCGTCAGCGGGGAGCCCAGCCGCAGGCCCGGCGGCTTCTTCAACCAGAGCTAGCCTCGGCGGGGCGGATTTCGGGCTCGGTTCGCCTCCGGGGCGCCTCAGCCGGTGTCGACGGTCGACCGTGCTCGACTCCTCGTTCCTCGGAGTCTCCGCGCGCTCTCCCTTTCGACACCGGCGCGCCCCTTCGGCTCGCCCCCAGCTACCGCTGGGAGGTGCCCCCGCCGCTCACCGGAAGGCGTCCAATCCGGTGAGGGCCTTGCCGAGCACCAGTTGGTGCATTTCGACGGTGCCCTCGTAGGTGAGCACCGATTCCAGATTCGTCGCGTGCCGCATCACCGGGTACTCCAGGGAGATCCCGTTGGCGCCCAGGATGGTCCGGGCCGTGCGGCAGATCTCGATCGCCTCGCGCACGTTGTTCAGCTTGCCGAAGCTGACCTGCTCCGGCCGCAGCCGCCCCGCGTCCATCCGTCGCCCGAGATGATGGGCGAGCAGCACGCCCTTGTGCAGTTCCACCGCCATGTCGGCGAGCTTGGCCTGAGTGAGCTGGAACCCCCCGATGGGCCGCCCGAACTGCTCCCGGGTCCGCGCGTAATCCAGCGCCGACGCGAAGGAGGCGCGCGCCGCGCCCAGGGCGCCCCAGATGATGCCGTAACGGGCGTGGCTCAGACAGCCCAGCGGTCCGCGCAGCCCGGTGACCTCGGGCAGCACGGCGTCGGCGGGCAGCCGCACCTCGTCCAGGACCAGTTCGCTGGTGACGGAGGCGCGCAGCGACCACTTGTGCTTGATCTCGGGGGCGGAGAAGCCGGGCGCGTCGGTGGGGACGGCGAAGCCGCGGATGCCCTCGTCGGTGCGGGCCCACACCACCGCGACCCCGGCCACCGAGCCATTGGTGATCCACATCTTACGGCCGGTCAGCACCCAGTCCGTGCCGTCCCGTTTGGCGTACGTCCGCATGCCGGCCGGGTCGGAGCCGTGGTCCGGTTCGGTCAGGCCGAAGCAGCCGATGACCTCGCCGGAGGCCATCCGCGGCAGCCACTGCTGCTTCTGCTCCTCGGAACCGAAGCGGTGGATGGCGTACATGGCGAGCGAGCCCTGCACCGAGACCAGCGAGCGGATCCCGGAGTCGGCGGCCTCCAGCTCCAGACAGGCCAGCCCGTACTGGACGGCGCTCGCGCCCGCGCAGCCGTAGCCGGTGAGGGACATGCCGAGCGCGCCGAGGGAGCCGAGTTCGCGGGTCAGCTCCCGGATGCCGGGCAATTCGCCGCGCTCGTACCATTCGGCGATGTGCGGCAGGACGCGGTCGGCGGCCCACTGCCGCACGGTGGTCCGGACCGCCAGGTCCTCCGGCTCCAGCAGGTCGTCGATGCCCAGCGGGTCGTCGGGGTCGAACGGCGGCGGGGTGCCAGCGGACATGAGCAGCGACCTCCGGTTCGGTGTGGCCCTCGGTTCGGTACGGCTTCCGGCCGCTGACGCTACGGCCGGGTAACGCCTGCCGTCCAGACCGTGTCGATCAGCCGTCGTACCGTGGTCAACTCCGTGACTCGGCGCCGACGACGGCGGCCGGGTCGCGGCGGGGCGGGGTGTCCACGATCTCCGCGCCCTCCGGGGTATCCGCCGCCTCCGGGGCATCCGCGGTCCCGGCGGAGGGCGTGCCGTCCGCGTCGTCCTCGTCGTCCGCGTCGGCGGGCGCGCACTCCATGGTCTTCGGCAGCCGCAGCGCGGCCACCGCGCCCATCAGCAGCAGAGCGGCGCTGACCACCAGCGTCACGTGCAGACCGTGGACGAAGGACGCGCGGGCCGCGGCCAGCAGCGCGGCCCCGGACTTGCCCCCGAGCTGCGCGGAGACGTCGTACGCCGCGCCCAGCGACTGGCTCGCGTCGGAGCTGGCCCGGCCGGGCACCCCGGCCACCGAGGAGACCCCCGGCTTGTAGGCGGCGTTCATGACGCTGCCCAGGAGGGCTATGCCGATACCGGCACCGAGCTGGTAGGAGGTCTCGCCGATGGCGGCGGCGCCGCCCGCCGACTTGGCGGATGCCTCGTTGAGCATGGACTCGTACGCGCTGAACAGCGTGGTCTCCAGGCCGAAGCCGAGGACGACGAACCCGCCCACGAGCACCGCGGGCCGGTCGGACTGGCCCATGGTGGTCAGCGACAGGACGCCGACGGCGGTGAGCACGAAGCCGAGCGCCACCATCACGCGGGGGCCGAGCCGCTGGAGCATCCGGGAGCCGACGAGCCCGGCGGCCATGGCGGCGAAGGTGAGCGGCAGCAGCCTCAGCCCGGTCTCCAGCGGGGTGAGCCCGAGGACGAGCTGAAGGTACTGCGCGGCTATCAGCTCCAGGCCGACGAGCGCGAGCAGGGCGACCACGATGCAGCCGACGGAGATCGAGAAGGCGGGCCGGGCGAACAGTCTGAGGTCGACCAGCGGATGCGTACGGCGCCGCTGGCGACGGACGAAGAGCACCAGCACCACCAGCCCGAACAGGACCGGTGCGGCGGTGAGGGCGTCCAGCAGCCCCTGACCGCTGCCCATCCGCTTCACCCCGAAGACGAGGCCGAACAGCCCGCACGCGGCCATGACCGCGCCCAGCACGTCCCAGGGACCCTCCCGGTCGCCGGTGGACTCCGGCAGCAGCCAGCGGCCGACGGGCAGCGCCACGGCCATCAGGGGGAGGTTGACCAGGAAGACCGAGCCCCACCAGAAGTTCTCGACCAGGAAGCCGCCGAGCAGCGGGCCGGCCGCCGCGCCGACCGCCGCGACCGCGCTCCAGATGCCGATGGCCAGGGCCCGCTCCCGGCGGTCCGGGAAGACCTGGCGCAGGATCGACAGCGTCGCGGGCATGATCATCGCGCCGCCGACGCCCAGCAGGGCGCGGGCCACGATGAGGATCTGGGGGGTGGCGGCGAAGGCGGCGAGCGCGGAGGCGGCGCCGAACAACGCGTAGCCGAGCAGCAGGACCCGGCGGCGGCCGACCCGGTCGCCGAGGGTCCCGAAGAGGATGAGCAGCGAGGCGCAGACCAGGGGGTACGCGTCCACGATCCACAGCAGTTCGATCGCGCCGGGCCGCAGGTCCTCGGTCACGGCCGGAACCGCGACGTGCAGCACGGTCGCGTCCACGGCGACGAGCAGCAGGCTGACGCAGAGCACGAGGAGCACGATCCAGCGGTTCGCGCCGCCGCCCGGCTCGGTACCGCGCCATTGCCGGGGAACGGCCGCCGTCCGCCGAGTGCGGGCCGTGGTCGTCCCGGACATGTACGCACCTCCCTGGTCTTGCGCTCGCGTCGCGCCCGGACGGGACAAACGTCACTTCGTAGGGACGTCCGGCGGCCCGGCGGCGATGGCACGAGTGGAGAGGTCAGGGTACGCGAGTCGCCGCGCGGGGCGTGTGCCGCAGGTCATGTTGTGGGTATCGCCGCAGGCCAGGGCGGTGGAGTACGTTCCGCCGCTCCCCTTTTGCTCCCCCGTCCCCTTCCGTACCCCGACCGTACGCCAACGGGCCTCCGGTCGTCCTCCCCCTGTCCGTCGGCTGTTCGTCCGCCGGTTGTCCACAGGCCCGGCGGTCCCCGGAAACATCCTCGATAATCGTCGCCGTGACAGATCTCGCCCAAGCCGATACCGCGCCGCCCGGCGCCGGGCGGCCGGGCGGCGTGGCGCTCGCCGCGCTGCGCCGGGCCGCCCCGGCGCTGCTGCTGTATGCCGGGACGCGCGCGCTCGGCCTCGTGGTTCTCACGGTCTGGGGGGCGGTCGCGGGCAAGAATCCCCACCAGCTCCTCTCGGCCCGCTGGGACTCCCTCTGGTACTCCCGCATCGCCGAGGAGGGATACGGCTACACGATCCATCTGCCGGACGGGGCGGTCCACTCCAACCTGGCGTTCTTCCCGCTGCTCCCCGGGCTGGAGCGCGGCATGGCGGCCGTGACGCCGCTCAGCGCGCCGGACGCGGGGCTGGCCGTGAGTTCGGTCACCTCGCTGCTGGCCGCGTGGGGGATCTTCGCGGTCGGCGATCTGGTGTACGGGCGCCGGGTGGGGATCACGCTGGCGGTGCTGTGGGGCGTGCTGCCGGTCGGGATCGTGCAGTCGATGGCGTATTCGGAGTCGCTCTTCACGGCGCTGGCCGCCTGGTCGGTGTACGCGGTGCTGACCCGGCGCTGGGTGTGGGCGGGGGTCCTCGCGGCGCTCGCGGGGCTCACCCGGCCGGTGGGAGCGGCGGTGGTCGCCGCGATTTGGATCACGGCGGCGGTGGAGCTGCTGCCCGACGGCCGCCGGCGCCAGGCCCTTCGTACCAACCGGCGCGTCCTGGCCGGGCTGGTGATCGCGCCGCTGGGCTGGCTGGGCTATGTGGTCTGGGTGGCGGCGCGGACCGACAGCCTCACCGGGTACTTCGACGTCCAGAACGGCTGGGGGAACGGTTTCGACGGCGGGCTGGCCTTCGCGGCGTTCATCGGCGGCCTGCTGGTGCACCCGCCGTTCGTGGCCGGAATCGCGCTGCTGCTCGGTACGGCCGCGCTGCTCTGGCTGTACGTGTGCTGCGTACGGCAGCGCCAGCCGCTGCCGCTGCTGGTGTACGGCGGCTCGGTGCTCGTCCTCGCGCTGGCCGCCAAGGGGTACTTCGGCTCGAAGCCACGGCTCCTCATACCCGCCTTCCCGGTGCTGATCCCGCTCGCGATCGGCCTGACCCGGCTGCGTCCGGCGCGCGCCGCGCTGGTCCTGGGCTCGGTGGGGCTGGCCTCCGCGGCGTACGGGGCATGGTGGCTGCACGGCTCGGGACCGCCGTGATCCGGCCACCCGGTCCGGCCCGGCGGTGGGCCGCGGGACCGGGCGGCGGGAGCCCGCCTGTCGCCCGGGCGACGCCCCGGGAAACGGTGAGGAACGCCACGGCCAATCGCCGATAAACACCCCTGTAAGAATTCCATAAAGAGATCGGGGATCGCTGATAGGAACGCCGGCGCACAAATGCGCCGGGGCCTCGTGCATTCCTCGGAAAGGGGCGGCCAAAAGCCGACCGACGAGACGCACCCCACATCACATCGTCATCACAAAGCGACCTGATCGACTGAAGCGCCCTGTCACGCAATGTAACGTCGATTAGGTGCGTACCGAAGACAAGCTCCTCAAGGAGGAGCGACCTACCGATCTCGCGCGGCGCGATCCCGCGCGACCGCGGATGACCCGAACACGCTTCTGGCTGCTCGGAACCACCCTCGCGGTCTATGCCGCGACCGTGATCGGCGTGCTCACCAGCTCGTGGCTGGTGATGCTCGACTGGCAGATCATGCTCTTCCGGCCCTACAAGCAGTGGCCGGAGTTCCACATGCTCCTGGACTACTTCGTGGTGATGGGCCAGCGCGGCCCCACCGCGGTGGCGGTCGCCGCCTGGCTCGGGTGGTGCTGCTACCAGCAGCGCACCCTGCGCCCGGGGTTGGTGCTGGGCACCTCACTGCTGTTGCTGAACATGACCGTGGGCGCCGTGAAGATCGGCTTCGGCCGGCTCGGCCCGCACTACGCGACGAGCGTCGGCTCCAGTGAGATGTGGCGCACCGGCGATATATTTCCTTCAGGTCACACCGCGAACGCCGTGGTCACCTGGGGTGTGCTGGCCTATCTGGCGACCACTCCCCTGGCCCGCCGGATCGCCTCGCTGATCGCCGCGGGCTTCGCCTTCGGCGTCGGCATGACGACCGTCTACCTCGGCACCCACTGGCTGAGCGACGTGGTGCTGGGCTGGGCCGCCGGGGTGCTGGTTCTGCTGGCCCTGCCGTGGCTGGAGCCCGCGATGGCCCGCGCCGAGATGCTGCTGCTGGGCCTGTACCGGCGGGTGCGCGACGGCCGGGCGCCGGTGCCCGTGCCGGCCGCGCGGCCGGCCACCGGTCCCGCCCTGGGCACGCCGCGGGCCGCGTACGACGACGAGCCCCCGGTGCGCGAGCCGGTGAGCGTGGTCGGCCGCCCGGGCGCCACCGGGCGGGTGCCCGAGGCCCGGCCGCACCACACCGGGCGGCAGCACACGGTCCGCTCCGAGCGCACCCCGGTCACCCCGGTCGGCAGCCGCCGCCCGCCGCACGCCGACCGCGTGCCGCGCACCACGACCCCGTTCGGCCCGTCGGCCGGGCGCGGCCGCACCCCGGCCACCGGCGGGTAGCCGCCCGGCACACCGCGGGCCGGTACGCACACCCCCGCGGCCCGCGCAGCGCATACGACGGCCCCGGAGGCTCCCGAGAGGGAGCACCGGGGCCGTCGTCGTGTCCGGGCGGGCCGTCAGCCGCGCCAGCAGCGCCGTACGGCATCGTCGGCGACCTCGAAGTTGATGCGGCCGCTCAGGTACTCCATCGTGATGATCGCGCCGGGCGGAAGCGCCCGCACGGTGCTCCAGCCACGCTCACGCGCCACCTCCTCGGCGGTCCTGGCATCGAGCCCCACATAGCTGTCGAGGTCGTCATCGGGTTCGGCCGGAAGGTTCGGTACTGGTCCCATGCCGGCCACCGTAAGCATTCGTCACACTTGTGTCACAGAAAACACGCCCGGGTTTGTCATCGACTTTGTCACTCTTACGAGCCGCGTGTTGACGCCCGAAAGATGACGGAGAGTTCTCGCTGATATCTGCCGCCAAAGGCATGGCTCTGGTATAGGCGCGAGGCGGCCCACGACATACCCCGCGGGAATTCAGCGGCCGCAGGAATATGCCACCGCCGATCGGGCACCCCGGACCCGGAGCACACAATTCCGACACAAAACGGGGAATTCGAACACCCAAGGTTTACCCCACCGGGACCGCGGTACCCGAGGCCACCGAGGCGAACATGACAGACACATCCGATGGAACCCGCAAGAAGACGGCGGCCAGTGGCCCGAGCCCACTGGCGCTCATGCGTTCCGCCCGGGAACAGCTCGCCGAACTGACGGGCCTGCACCCCGAGTCGGTGCCCCGCATGGAGCAGACCGACGACGGCTGGGTGCTGGACGCCGAAGTGGTGGAGCTGGCCCGGGTGCCGGAGACGATGAGCCTGATGGCCCTGTACGAGGTGACTCTCGACCCGGAGGGCCGGCTCACCGGCTACCGCCGCATCCGCCGTTACGAACGCGGGCGAAGTGACCGCGGCTGACCGGCAGGGGGAACGGCCGGCCCGGCCGGACACGAGAGGACCCACACGACAATGACCACGGTTGTTCCGGCACAGCAGAGCAGGGGCGGGGGCGGCACCAGCGGCCTGTACGACGTCCTGGAACTGATCCTCGATCGCGGCCTGGTGATCGACGCGTTCATCCGCGTCTCCCTGGTCGGCATCGAGATCCTCAAGATCGACATCCGGGTCGTGGTGGCGAGCGTCGACACCTACCTCCGGTTCGCCGAGGCGTGCAACCGCCTCGATCTGGAGGCCGGGCCGAACAAGTCCCCCGGCATCCCCGAGATCCTCGACGGCGCCACCGAGAGCGGCGCCCGGAGCAAGACCAAGGGCGCGCTGTCCGGGGCCGGTGAGACCGTCTCCAAGGCCGCCCAGTCGGTGGCCGAGGCGATCCGGCCCGACGAGGAGCCCGAGCCGGAGGAAGAGCCCGCCCGCTCCCGCTCCCGCCGCCCGGCGGCCCGCAAGGCCGCGCCGAAGAAGGCCCAAGAGAGCTGAGGAGGAGAGGGCTGATGAGCACCTATGTGTACGGGATCGCCCGTGGCACCCTCCCGGACCTCGGCGACACGCTGCTCGGCATCGGCGATCCGCCACTGCCGGTCCGCGCCCTCAACGAGGGCGAGCTGGCCGCGATCGTCAGCGACTGCCCGCCGGAGCTGAAGCCCCGGCGCCGCGACCTGCTGGCCCATCAACACGTGCTGACCGAGGTGAGCGACAAGCGCTCGGTGCTGCCGATGCGGTTCGGCTCGGTCTCGGCCAGCGACGACGACGTCCGCACGGTGCTGACCCGGCACGCCGACCGCTACGAGGACCAGCTGCAGCGGCTGGCCGACCGGGTGGAGTACAACGTCAAGGTGGTGCACGACGAGGACGCGGTGCTCCACCAAGTGCTCTCCGAGGAGTCGGAGTTGCGGCTGATGGCGGAGGCCAACCGGTCCGCGGGCGGCGGCACCTACGAGGAGCGGATGCGCTTCGGCGAGCTGGTGGCGAACGCGGTGCGGGCACGTGAGGTGCGCGACGCGCGGATCGTGGAGGAGGCGCTGACCCCCGCCGCCGAGGCGGTGCGCCCGGGCCCGGAGGGCGGCGGCTGGTTCCTGAGCCTGTCGGCGCTGCTGGCCAAGGACGGCGCCGAGCCGCTGCTCGAGGCGGTCGCCGACCTGGAGAACACCCACCCCTGGATGAAGCTGCGGGTGAACGGCCCGCTGCCGCCCTACAGCTTCGTCGAATCCTGATGCTGCTGATCGGCTGGGTGCTCAGACAGGTGCTGGCCGCGGCGGAACGCGAGTACTACGACCCGGCCGCGATCCAGCGCGAACTGACCGCCCTGGCGGCGCGGCTGGAGGACGGGGAGATCGACGAGGCGGAGTTCGAGCGGCAGGAGGACGTGCTGCTCGACCGACTGGAGGAGGCGCAGCAATGGGCGAACGGGACCCTGTGACCACCGCGTACGGCTCCCCGGCCGGGTACGGATCGTCGGCGGCGTACGGGGCCCCTGGCCCGTCCGGGCTCGCCACCCGGGGTGATTCGGCCAACCTCGCCGACATCCTGGAACGGGTGCTCGACAAGGGCGTCGTCATCGCGGGCGACATCCGTATCAATCTGCTCGACATCGAACTCCTCACGATCAAGCTGCGGCTCATCGTGGCCTCCGTCGACAAGGCCAAGGAAATGGGCATCGACTGGTGGGAGCACGACCCGTCGCTGTCGTCGCGCGCCCGCCGCACCCCGGTCGAGAACGGCACGAGCAATGGCACGGGCAACGGCGCGAGCGAGGAGGCGGCCGGATGACCGAGGTGACCGAGGCGACCGGAACGCTGGAGTACGCGTACGCCGTCGTCCGCGAGGCCGACACCCCGCGCACCGCCCTGGAGGGGGTGCGCGGGGTCGCGGGCGAACCGGTGCGCGCCGTCCGCCATCTGGGGCTCGCCGTGCTGGCGGGCCCCGTACCGGCCGCCGACTTCGACGAGGGGCCGCTGCGCGAGCGGCTGGAGGACCTGACGTGGCTGGAGGGCGTCGCCCGCGCCCATCAGCAGGTGGTCGACACGGCCGGGACGGACACGTGCGTCATCCCGGTCCGCATGGCCACCGTCTGCCGCGGCGAGGAGGGGCTGCGGCGGCTGCTCGCCACCGGCCGGGAGCGGTTCGCGTCGGCGCTGGACCGGCTCCAGGGCCGGGTGGAGTGGGGCGTCAAGGTGTACGCGGCGCCCGCCCCGGCCGAGGAGCCGTCCGCCGAGCCCTCGGCCGCCGTCTCGGGCCGCGACTATCTGCGCCGCCGCAGTGCGCAGCGGCGCGCCTCCGAGCAGCGATGGGGGCACACCGAGGAGGGCGCGCGCCGGGTGCACGAGGCGCTCACCGCGCTCGCCGAGGGCGCCCGGCTGCATCCGCCGCAGGACGTGCGGCTGTCGGGGGAGGCGGACCGCAATGTGCTCAACGCCGCGTATCTCATCCCGCACGAGGAGAGCGAGGCGTTCGTGCAGCGGGTGGGCGAGCTGGCCGGGCGCGACCCGGGGCTGCGGCTGGAGCTGACCGGCCCCTGGGCGCCGTACTCCTTCGTGGCCGCCGAGGGCAACGGACGGACCGGACCATGACCACGAGTCCGCTCGCCCACCGGCAGATCGCCCTGGTGGACCTGCTGGACCGGCTGCTCGCGGGCGGCGTGGTCATCACCGGCGATGTGACCCTGCGCATCGCCGACGTGGATCTCGTGCGCATCGATCTGCGCGCGCTCATCAGCTCGGTGAACGAGAACGTGCCGTCTCCCTGGGAAGCACCGCGAGAACCGCGAGAACCGGAGGAACCGTGAGCCGGAAGCTGGAGCTGGACCAGGACACCGTCGAGCGCGATCTGATGAAGCTGGTGCTGACCGTCGTCGAGCTGCTGCGGCAGCTGATGGAGCGGCAGGCGCTGCGCCGGGTGGACCAGGGCGACCTGACGGAGGACCAGGAGGAGCGGATCGGGCAGACCCTGATGCTGCTGGAGGACCGCATGGGGACGCTGTGCGAGCGCTACGGCATCAAGGAGTCCGACCTCAACCTCGACCTCGGGCCGCTCGGCCCGCTGCTGCCCCCGAGAGAGTGACACAGGAGACATAACCACGCGAATACCACCGTAACCGGGCGATGATTGTCGGAGCCGTGCCCAAGAGCCACAGGGAGCCCCGATGGTGACAGACACCGCGCGTCCCCCGGCCGGACGGGCTGAGCGGGCACGGCTACGGCGCCGGGGCCGGGGCCGGGCGATGGTCGACTGGCTGACCACCACCGACCACAAGAAGATCGGCCATCTCTATCTGATCTCCTCGTTCGGCTTCTTCCTGATGGGCGGCTTGCTGGCGCTGGTGATGCGCGCCGAGCTGGCCCGGCCCGGGATGCAGATCGTCTCCCAGGAGGCCTACAACCAGGCATTCACCCTGCACGGCACGATCATGCTGCTGCTGTTCGCGACGCCCGCCTTCGCCGGGTTCGCCAACGAGATCATGCCGCTCCAGATCGGCGCGCCCGATGTCGCCTTCCCCCGCCTCAACATGCTGTCGTACTGGCTGTATCTGTTCGGCGGACTGATCGTGGTGGCCGGCCTCATGGTGCCCGGGGGCGCCGCGGACTTCGGCTGGACCGCCTACGCCCCGCTGAACAGCGCGGTGCGCTCCCCCGGCGTCGGCGCCGACATGTGGATCATGGGGCTCGCGCTCTCCGGTTTCGGCACCATCCTCGGCGCGGTGAACTTCCTGACGACCATCATCACGATGCGCGCGCCGGGGATGACGATGTTCCGGATGCCGATCTTCACCTGGAACACCCTCTTCACCTCGGTCATGATCCTGATGGCGTTCCCGGTGCTGGCGGCGGCGCTGCTGGTATTGGAGGCGGACCGGCATTTCGGGGCGAGGGTCTTCGACGCGGCGAACGGCGGGGCGCTGCTGTGGCAGCACCTGTTCTGGTTCTTCGGCCATCCCGAGGTCTACATCATCGCGCTGCCGTTCTTCGGCATCATCACCGAGATCGTCCCGGTCTTCTCGCGCAAGCCGATCTTCGGCTATCTGACGCTGATCGGCGCGACGATGGCCATCACCGCCCTGTCGATGGTGGTCTGGGCGCATCACATGTTCGCCACCGGGGCGGTGCTGCTGCCCTTCTTCTCCCTGCTGTCCTTTCTGATCGCGGTGCCCACCGGGGTGAAGTTCTTCAACTGGATCGGCACCATGATGGGCGGTTCGCTGTCCTTCGAGGCGCCCATGCTGTGGGCGATCGGCTTCATGGTGAGCTTCCTGTTCGGCGGGCTGACCGGCGTCATCCTGGCCTCGCCCCCGCTGGACTTCCACGTCACGGACAGCTATTTCGTCGTCGGCCACTTCCACTACGTGGTCTTCGGGACCGTGGTGTTCGCGATGTTCGCGGGCTTCTATTTCTGGTGGCCCAAGTTCACCGGGAAGATGCTGGACGAGCGGCTGGCCCGGATCCACTTCTGGACGCTGTTCATCGGCTTCCACACCACGTTCCTGGTGCAGCACTGGCTGGGCGCGGAGGGAATGCCGCGCCGCTACGCCGACTATCTGGCGGCGGACGGCTTCACGGCGCTCAACACGATCTCCACGATCGGCGCCTTCCTGCTGGGGCTCTCGACGCTGCCCTTCCTCTACAACGTCTGGAAGACGGCCCGGTACGGCAGAGTGGTCGAGGCGGACGACCCCTGGGGATTCGGCCGCGGGCTGGAGTGGGCGACCTCCTGCCCGCCGCCCCGTCACAACTTCCTGACGCTGCCCCGGGTGCGCAGCGAGTCGCCCGCCTTCGATCTGCACCATCCCGAGGTGGCCCAGGCCGAGCAGGAGCGGGACCAGCAGTTGCAGGGGCGGGGCGCGGTCATCCCGGGAACCGGTCGCCCAGAGCGCGGTCCAGGCGGTCCCTGATCGTGCGGATGTGCTCGGTGAGTTCGGCCGGTTCGCGCACCTCGAAGTCGAAGCCGGCCAGCACGATGTGGACCACCAGCACGTCGAGGGCGTGGGCACCGGTGTGCAGCAGGCAGCTGTCCTCGTCGACCGGCTCCAGGCTTCCCACCAGGGGCGAGATGCGTTCCGCCGCCTGCTCGGCGGACACCCGCAGCAGGACGGTGGCGCGCTCCCGGTAGACGGCGTGGGACACGCCCCGGGAGACGTACGCCGCGAGATCGTCGGCGGGCGGGCGGCGCGGGGTGAAGCGGGGGCCGTGCGGCGGGGTGGGGGTGATGCGGTCGGCCCGGTACGTACGCCAGTCGTCCCGGTCCACGTCCCAGGCGACCAGGTACCACCTGCGCTGCGCGGCGACGAGGCGGTGCGGTTCGGCGGTGCGGCGGGTGACCGTACCGCCGTGGTCGCGGTAGGTGAAGCGCAGCCGCTGGGCGTCCCGGCAGGCGCCCGCCAGCTCGGTCAGGACGGCCGGGTCCACCCCGGGGCCCCGGGCCGCGCCGGGCATCGGCACGGTGAACGAGCTCAGCGCGCTCACCCGGCGGCGCAGCCGGTCCGGCAGGACCTGTTCCAGCTTGGCGAGGGCGCGTACGGACGTCTCCTCGATGCCCTCGACGCCGCCCGCGGCCTGGCGCAGCCCGACCGCGACCGCCACCGCCTCCTCGTCGTCCAGCAGCAGCGGCGGCAGCTGGGCGCCCGCGCCGAGCCGGTAGCCGCCCGCCGTGCCGGGGGCGGAGTGCACCGGGTAGCCCAGCTCGCGCAGCCGGTCGACGTCGCGGCGCACCGTGCGCGGGGTGACGCCGAGCCGGTCGGCGAGGTCCGCGCCGGACCATTCGCGGTGGGCCTGCAGCAGGGAGAGCAGACGGAGCAGACGGGCCGAGGTCTCCAACATGGGACCGAGTCTGCCAGCCCTTGAGGACAGGTCACGTCCTCAAGGGTTCGCAGTCTCAAGGGCGCACCGACGGCACGCTCCGAAACGGACGTGCTCAGTCCGGGTCGGCGACCTTCACGGACAGATCGTTGTCGACGGTGTAGTACGGACGGACCGCGGCGGTGCCGTGCGGGGCGTCGACCGTCCGCGCCGGGTAGGTGAAGATCTCCTTCTTGTCCGCGACATCGTCCAGTATCCGGGCCAGCCGGACGGGGGCCACGGTGTCGTCCGCCGGGCGCAGCCACAGGTCCCACAGGTCCGTGCCGCCGCCCCAGTGCTCCGCGAGCCGCGCGGAGGCGAGGGTGAAGGAGAACGCGGCGCCGTCCGCCGTGACCGGCGCCGTGCACACCAGGTCCCGGTCCCGGCGGCAGCGGGCCTCGGCCACAGCGCCGTCCAGCCAGTCGGCCGGGCGCTCCACCCTGTACAGCCGACCGCTGACCGCCATTGTGCCGTCCTCCAGCCGGATCTCCCCGGCCTCGGCGTGCGGCACCCGGCGCCAGGTGCGCAGGCTGAGGTTGCCGTGCTTGGTGGCGTAGGGGATGCGGACGGACAGCGGCGAGGTGCTGGGGCCGGGCCTGCGGTCGACCAGCGAGCGCAGGTCGTGTAAGCCCGGGACGAGCCGCTGCGGCTCCTGCTCCCCGTACGCCACGAACACGTCCCAGCGGCCCTCGGGCAGGGCGACGGTGCCGGGCAGCGCGGCCTGCAGCCGGCCGTCGGCGGTGGGGCCGAGCGGCAGCCTGACCTCGCCGTCGTCGGCGGGCCCGGCGCCGCGCAGCCTCAGCACCAGCGCGCCGTTCCAGTTGTCGTAGCTCCCCGGCTCCGGGCGGGCCCAGTCGGAGATGTGGAAGGTGAGTCCGCCGGCGGAGTCCGCGACGCAGTCGGCGCGCGTCGCGATGGCCTCGGTGGCTTCTCTCATGCTGTCCCCCTCCATGGGCTCGATGGGCTCGACGGGCTCGGCCGGTCTCGCGGTGGTGCTCCCCTGCGCGCTCATGCCACCCGCACCCTTCGCATCGCCTCGGTCGTCGCCAGCACCCCGCCGATCAGCGAGCCGCGGGCCCGGTGCAGCGAGCCGCGCAGTCCGCCGCGCGCGGCCAGGTCGGCGAACAGGGACTCGTAGCGGCCGGCCACCCGGGACGGGTCGAAGCGGGCGGAGTCCTTCAGCGCCGCCTGGCCCATCTGCTGCCGCAGTTCGTCGTTGTTGATGAGGTCCAGCAGCGCGCCGGCGATCGCGTTGGTGTCGCCGGAGGGGACGAGGCGGCCGTCCACGCCGTTGTCGATGATCTCGGCCGGGCCGTGCGGGCAGTCGGTGGCGACCACCGGGAGGCCGCAGCGCATCGCCTCCACGATGGTCATGCCGAACGACTCCAGGCTGGAGGTGACGGCCGCTATCGAGCCCTTGGCCCACTCGGGGTCGAGGGGGTTGGCGGGGCCCATGAGGAAGACGTGGTTGTAGAGGCCGAGCTTGTCGATGAGGGCGCGCAGCTTGGCGCGCTGTTCACCTCCGCCGTAGATCCGCAGCCGCCAGTCCGGGCGGGCCGCGCTGACCTTGGCGAACGCCCTTATCAGCAGGTCGTACCGTTTCACCGGGGCGAGCCTGCCGGCCGCGACGACCCATTTGCCGGTGCCGTCGGCCGGCTCCAGTCCGGGCGCGGGGACGCTGTTGGGCACGGACTCGATCCGTACGCCGGGCAGCCGCATCTGGCCGCGGTAGTCCTTGGCGTCGGCCTCGGTGACGGTGGTCACCGCGTCCAGCCGGGGGTAGAAGCCGCGCAGGGTCCGCTTCAGCCCCGTGGAGTGGGTGCTGAGCGTCAGGTGCTCCTGGCCGATCCGCACCGGGCCGCGGCGCGCCTCCCGGGCGATGTGCACATTGAGCCCCGGGCGGGTGCCGACCACCACATCGGCCTGAAGACCGCGCAGATGCTCGCTGATCCGCCGGTCGGTGAGCGCGCTGTACTGCTTGTACCGGCCCTCGGTGACCGGGAAGACCTTCGCGGGCGTCGTGTACGCGGGGTCGTCGCCCTCGTAACCGGGGCTGTTCTTACGGATGTCGACGAGATGGCTGACCCGCACGTTCGGACCGGGGTCGAAGATCGGCTGATCCCGGTGCCGGAACACCGAGACGACCTCCACGTCATGGTGCTCGCCCAGCGTGCGGGCGAGGTTGTACGTGGTCCGGATCGTCCCGCCGATCCCGTACGCGTTGTGAATCAGGAATGAGATGTGCATCCGTCCCGTATCCCACCGTTTCCCCGCGGACGGGGTGTCTCGTCCGCCTACCACGACGTAAGACCGCCAAAGGGGGTGTTGGGTTGGGTTCCATCACCGTCTTGTTCCCCAACAGATAGGAAATCGGTAGCCAATTCAGGGAACTTCCCGGGCGGCTCCCGCATCAGAGCTGTGGCGGGCCGCAGGCCGCGTGACCCCCGCCGTGGATGGCCGTTGTCTACGTAGGGCCGGGGACCGCCCGGCCACGGACCGAGACCGAGGAGCCACCCGTGCCGCGCATGCTCGACGTCAGCGATGACGTACGCGCCGAGATCGGCGACGAAGAAGCCGACCGGCTGCTCGCCGGTGACCATGCCCCGGGCGCCTACGACTGCACGTCCTGCCGCACCCCCGGCAACTCCGACCAGGAGCGCACCAGCACGGTGCTGTTCGTGGGGCAGGAGACCGCCGTGCTCGCGTTCGCGCACGCCACCTGCGTCCCCTCCCAGGTCGTCCCGGTCTCCGAGGAGCAGCTGGCCGGTGCCGTCCGGTCCATCACCGCCGAGGAATCCTCGCCGTACGCGGCCGAGCCGCCCGCGGCGCAGCCCGCCTACCCCTACGCCGCCCCGCCGCCGCCCCAGCAGGCGGTGCTCGGCGTCACCAGCGGGGTGGTGCTGGTGGGCGGGGAGCAGCGCCCGGCGCTGGTCGTCGAGCCGACCGGGCCGATCACCCGGCCCGGCGCGACCGGGCACGGCGACGACTTCCTGCCGCTCCTCACCGAGCAGGGCTTCCTGCCGGTGGTCGACCTCGGCCGGCCGCCGGTGGCCATCCCGGGCTGGTCGGTGCTGCTCGCCATGGGGCAGCTGCACGCGGTGCTGATGCCGACGGCGGGCGGCGGCTCCCCGGTGGCCTGGTGGCAGGCGCACAGCCCGATGCCGCTCAGCGAGGGCTGGCGCAGCGCGGTGGGCCGCTCCCAGCAGGTCCTGGTGTACGCGGCGGCGGCGGGCACGATCGGCACCCAGCCGCGGGAGGACCAGCTGCGCGCCGCCCTGGACCGGGCCGCGGCGCGCGGCGCGCTGGTCGGCGCCTCGATGCCGCTCGCGGGCACCTGATCCGCATGGCCCACCCCGTCCCGGGCTGCCGCTGCCTGACCCAAGCGGCCCATTCGCCGCCGATGCCGCATCCCAAGGGCGGCCTGGTCGTTGGCACATACGTGCACGGATACGACCTCCCCTACCGCTCCCCCTCTTACGCCCACATCCCGGCCATGCGCCCGGCGCTGGAGGCGTCGCCCGACCCGTGGCGGCACTCCGCGACGCCGATCTACGACGCGCTGTACGCGGAGTACCGGCGGCTGTTCCGGGCGCTGCCCGGTGACCGGTCGGACGAGGAGGATCTGGGGTTCGTCGCGTTCAGCGCCATCGGCCAGCCCCGCGGGCTGACCAGCGGCGGCCACGGCGGGGCCTGGGACACCGGCGGGCTGTACTACCGCACGTACCTGCCCGCCCTGCCGCCCGGTCGGCGCGACGGGCACTACTGAGCGCCACCCGAGGGTGGCGCTCCGCGCGGCCGTCGGGCGGTGCTACCGCTTGCGGCCGCGCTTCTCGCGCACCCGCACCGAGATCTGGATCGGGGTGCCCTCGAAGCCGAACTCCTCGCGCAGCCGCCGCTCGATGAAGCGTCGGTAGCCCGCCTCCAGGAAGCCCGAGGCGAAGAGGACGAACCGCGGCGGCCGGGTGCCGGCCTGGGTGCCGAACAGGATGCGGGGCTGCTTGCCGCCGCGGATCGGGTGCGGGTGGGAGGCGACGATCTCGCCGAGGAACGAGTTCAGCCGCCCGGTCGGCACCCGGGTCTCCCAGCCGGCCAGCGCCGTCTCGATCGCCGGGACGAGCTTCTCCATGTGGCGGCCGGTGCGGGCCGAGACGTTGACCCGGGGCGCCCACTGGATCTGCCCCAGCTCGGTCTCGATCTCGCGCTCCAGGTAGTAGCGGCGCTCCTCGTCGAGGGTGTCCCACTTGTTGTACGCGATGACCAGGGCGCGCCCGGCCTCCACGGCCATCGTGATGATCCGCTGGTCCTGGACGCTGATGGGCTCGCTGGTGTCGATGAGGACGACCGCGACCTCGGCCTTCTCCACGGCGGCCGCGGTGCGCAGCGAGGCGTAGTAGTCGGCGCCCTCCTGGAGGTGGACGCGGCGGCGGATACCGGCGGTGTCCACGAACTTCCAGGTGATGCCGCCGAGTTCGATCAGCTCGTCGACCGGGTCGCGGGTGGTGCCCGCGATCTCGTTGACGACCACGCGCTCCTCGCCCGCCACCTTGTTGAGCAGCGAGGACTTGCCGACGTTCGGGCGGCCGATGAGCGCGATGCGGCGCGGGCCGCCGACCGTGGACCCGAAGGTCTGGGCCGGGGCCTCGGGCAGCGCCTCCAGCACCGCGTCGAGCATGTCGCCGGTGCCGCGGCCGTGCAGGGCGGAGACCGGGTGCGGCTCGCCGAGGCCGAGGGACCACAGCATCGCCGCGTCCGCCTCGCCGCTCGGGCCGTCGACCTTGTTGGCGCACAGCACGACCGGCTTCCCGGCCCGGCGCAGCAGCTTGACGACGGCCTCGTCGGTGTCGGTCGAGCCGACCGTGGCGTCCACCACGAAGACGACCGCGTCGGCGGCCTCGATCGCGAACTCGGCCTGGGCGGCCACGGACGCGTCGATGCCGAGCACGTCCTGTTCCCAGCCGCCGGTGTCGACCACCTTGAAGCGACGCCCTGACCACTCGGCCTCGTAGGTGACGCGGTCGCGGGTGACGCCCGGCTTGTCCTCGACGACCGCCTCGCGGCGGCCGATGATCCGGTTCACCAGGGTCGACTTGCCGACATTCGGGCGGCCGACGACGGCGAGCACCGGCAGCGGGCCGTGCCCCGCCGCGGCGAGGTCGCCCTCGACCTGTTCCAGGTCGAAGCCCTCCTGCGCGGCGAGCTCCATGAACTCCGCGTACTCGGCGTCGCCCAGCTCTCCGTGCTCGTCGCCGCCGCTGTGGATCTGGTCGTTCATGAAGTGATGTCCTCGTCGTCCCTCAGTGCCGCGCGCCCTCGTGTGAGCGCGCGGGTCTATGTCTCGATGTGGCGGCCCGTGAGCCGCCTGGCGCTCCCCAGGTGCTCGCCCAGGCGCTTCTGGATGAGCACGGTCGCCTCGTCCAGCGCCGCCCGGGTCCGCCGGCCGCTGCCGTCCCCCGCCTGGAACGGGTCCCCGTAGACCACGTCGACCCGGCTGCGCAGCCTCGGCAGCGCCCGGGCCGACCCGTCGGCTCGCCGCTGCTCGCCGGTGCCGAGCACGGCCACCGGCACGATCGGGGCGCCGGAGCGGACCGCGAAGTACGCGAGCCCCGAGCGCAGCGACGCGAAGTCGCCCTCGCCGCGGCTGCCCTCCGGGAAGATCCCCAGCACCCCGCCGCGCTCCAGCAGGCCCAGCGCGTGGGTGATCGCGGTGCGGTCGGCGCTCGTACGGTCCACCTTCACCTGGCCGACGGCGCGCATGAACGGGTCCAGGGGACCGATGAACGCCTCCTTCTTGACCAGGAAGTGCGACGGCCGGGGCGCGGTGCCGATGATCATCGGGCCGTCGACGTTGTGGGAGTGGTTCCCGGCCAGGATGACGGGCCCGGCGGACGGGACCCGCCACGCGCCCAGCACCCGCGGCCGCCACAGCCCGTACATCAGGCCGATGCCGATGCGGCGCCCCACCGCGGCGCCGGCCGCGCTCGGCAGCGCCGGGTCGGTGGTGGCGGTCATGCGGCGGCCCGCTTCTCCTCGACCAGCGTGACCACGCACTCGATGACCTGGTCGAGGGTGAGGTCGGTGGTGTCGACCTCGACCGCGCCGTCCGCCTTCGCCAGCGGCGACGCCTTGCGGCCCGAGTCGGCGGCGTCCCGCTTGGCGAGCGCCGCCTGGGTGGCGGCCAGGTCGACGGCCTCCTTGCCCTTCAGCTCCCCGCTGCGGCGGGCGGCCCGCGCCTCGGCGGAGGCGGTGAGGAAGATCTTGAGGTCGGCGTCCGGGAGGACGGTGGTGCCGATGTCCCGCCCCTCGACCACCATGCCGCGCGGCGCCTCGGTGGCGATCGTCCGCTGCAGCTCGGTGATCACCTGGCGCACCTCGGGGACCGCGCTGACCGCGCTGACCCGGGAGGTGACCTCCTGGGTGCGGATCGGCCCGGAGACGTCCGTGCCGTCGACGGTGATGGTCGGGGCGGCCGGGTCGGTGCCGGAGACGATGACCGGCTTGCGGGCGGCGTCGGCCACGGCGACGGCGTCCTCGACGTCGATGCCGTTGTTCACCATCCACCAGGTGATCGCCCGGTACTGGGCGCCGGTGTCCAGGTAGCCGAGGCCGAGCTTGGCCGCGACGGCCTTGGACGTGCTGGACTTGCCCGTGCCCGCAGGGCCGTCGATCGCGACAATCACTGCTGCCGGGGCGGTCCGGGCGGCGGTTTCCACGGTGACAGACACCTTTCGTATGCACGGGGCTGGGTTGAACGGAGCTTGGTGAGGGCCCCGGACAAGGTTACTGGCTCATCCGGGGCTCCCGGTCACGGCCGGATGTCACTGGCGGATGGACCAGCCGCGCTCGCGGAGGGCCTTGGTCAGACCGGGGGCGGCGGCCGGCTCCACCATCAGCTGGATCAGGCCCGCCTGCTGGCCGGTGGCGTGCTCGATCCGTACGTCCTCGATGTTGACGCCCGCCCGGCCCGCGTCGGCGAAGATCCGGGCCAGCTCGCCCGGCTGGTCGCCGATGAGGACCGTCACGGTCTCGTAGACGGCCGAGGCGGCGCCGTGCTTGCCCGGCACTCGCTCCCGCCCGGCGTTGCCGCGCCGCAGCACGTCCTCGATGCCGGCCGCTCCCCCGCCGCGCTTGGCGTCGTCGGCCGACTGGAGCGCGCGCAGCGCCCGTACCGTCTCGTCCAGGTCGGCGGCGACCGCGGCGAGCACATCGGCGACCGGCCCGGGGTTGGCGGACAGGATGTCGATCCACATCGCGGGGTCGGAGGCCGCGATCCGGGTCACATCGCGGATGCCCTGGCCGCAGAGGCGCACCGCGGTCTCGTCGGCGTCCCGTAGCCGCGCCGCGACCATGCTGGAGAGCAGGTGCGGGGTGTGCGAGACGAGTGCCACGGCCCGGTCGTGCGCGTCGGCGTCCATCACCACGGGCACGGCGCGGCACAGCGCGACCAGTTCCAGTGCGAGATTGAGCACCTCGGTGTCGGTGTCGGCGCCGGGCGTGAGCACCCACGGCCGCCCCTCGAACAGATCCGCGGTGGCCGCCAGCGGCCCGGAGCGCTCCCGCCCGGCCATCGGATGCGTACCGATGTACCGGGTCAGGTCGCAGCCCAGCTCCTCCAGCTCACGGCGCGGCCCGCCCTTGACGCTGGCCACGTCCAGGCAGGCCCGCGCCACGCCCCGGCGCAGCACGTCGGCCACCGTCCGGGCCACGTACGCGGGCGGTACGGCGACGATCGCCAGGTCCACGGGCCCGTCCGGCTCGTCCTGCGTACCGGCCCCGAGCGCCGCCGCGGTCCGGGCCGCGTCCGCGTCGTGGTCGGCGAGGTGGACGTGGATCCCCCGGCCCGCGAGGGTGAGCGCGGCCGAGGTACCGATCAGTCCGGTGCCGATGACGAGGGCTGTTCTCACTGGGCGATGTCCTTGCGGAGGGCCGCCGCGGCGCCGAGGTACACATGGGCGACGTCGGTCTTGGCGAGGTCGGTCTCGATGTGCGCGAGTATCCGGACGACCCGCGGCATGGCCCCGGCGATGTCCAGCTCCTGCGCGCAGATCAACGGCACGTCGGTGATCCCGAGCTTGCGCGCGGCCACCGCGGGGAAGTCGCTGTGCAGATCGGGTGTGGCGGTGAACCAGACGCTGATCAGATCGTCCGGCACCAGGCTGTTGCGCTCCAGGAGGGCGGTCAACAGCGCGGAGACCTGCTCCTGCATGTGCCCCGCTTCGTCCCGCTCCAGCTGAACCGCCCCGCGGACCGCTCGTACCGCCACGTCTGTACTCCCTGCGCCTGCTGCCTGTGCCGCGTCTCCACGCGCCGTACGCGTCCTCAGTGTCCCCGATCAGCCTAACGGGAGCTCTAGAGGTCGACCTCGCGCATCAGCATGCCCACCTCGGTGTTGGTGAGGCGGCGGAGCCAGCCGGACTTCTGGTCGCCGAGGGGGATGGGGCCGAAGGCCGTGCGGACCAGCTTCTCGACCGGGAATCCGGCCTCGGAGAGCATGCGGCGCACGATGTGCTTGCGGCCCTCGTGGAGGCTGACCTCGACGAGGTAGTTCTTGCCGGTGTTCTGGACCACCTTGAAGTGGTCCGCGCGGGCGTAGCCGTCCTCCAGCTCGATGCCGTTCTTCAGCTGCTTGCCGAGGTCGCGCGGCAGGGGGCCCTGGATGGCGGCGAGGTAGGTCTTCTTGACGCCGTAGCGGGGGTGGGTGAGGCGGTGGGCCAGCTCGCCGTGGTTGGTGAGCAGGATGATGCCCTCGGTCTCCGTGTCGAGCCGGCCGACGTGGAAGAGCCGGGTCTCACGGTTGGTGACGTAGTCGCCCAGGCACTGGCGGCCGTCGGGGTCCTCCATGGTGGAGACCACACCGGCGGGCTTGTTCAGCGCGAAGAACAGGTACGACTGGGTGGCGACGGTCAGCCCGTCGACCTTGATCTCGTCCTTCTCCGGGTCGACGCGCAGCCCCTGCTCGGTGACGATCTTGCCGTTGACCTCGACCCGGGCCTGGTCGATCAGGTCCTCGCAGGACCGGCGCGAGCCCATGCCCGCGCGGGCCAGGACCTTCTGCAGCCGCTCGCCGTCCTGCTCGCCGAAGGTCTTGGGCAGCTTGGTCTGCGGCTTGTTGTGGCGGGCCCGGTTCCGCTCCTCTATCTGGGCCTCGTACTCGCGCGGGCGGGCCGGGGCATTCGGCTTCCGGCCGCGGCCGCCGACGCCCTTGGGCGCGCCGCTCTTGGCCGCGCCGCCCCGGGGGCCGCCGCCGCTCTCCTTCGGGGCGCCCACGTCGTAACGGCGCTCCTCGGGGCGGGGGCGACCGGTGCGCTTCTGCTTGTCGTCGCGCCCGTTCCCGGCCCCCCGGTAGTTCTTGCCGCCGCTGCTGCCGCTGCCGCCGCCGCTACCGCTGCCCCTGCTGTTCCTGCCGCTGCTTCGCATCAAGTTTCCGTCTGAGAGTGGCTGCTGTCGTCTGCGTCTACGGGTGTTACGTCTGTGTCCGGTGCGTCCGGGTCGAACGACGGCACGCCCTCCTGGGACTCGCCCTCGACCGCGTCCACCTCGGGGAGGAACGGTGCCAGCTCCGGAAGCTCGTCCAGGCCACGCAGGCCCATCCGCTCCAGGAAGTAGTTCGTCGTCCTGTACAGGATCGCACCTGTTTCGGGTTCCGTGCCCGCCTCCTCCACCAGCCCGCGCTGGAGGAGGGTGCGCATCACGCCATCGCAGTTGACGCCGCGGACGGCGGAGACACGGGAACGGCTGACCGGCTGACGGTACGCGACCACCGCGAGGGTTTCCAAAGCGGCCTGGGTGAGACGGGCGTGCTGGCCGTCCAGGACGAACCCCTCGACGGCCGCGGCGTACGCGGGCCGGGTGTAGTACCGCCAGCCCCCCGCGACCAGCCGCAGCTCGAAGCCGCGGCCCTGCGCCGTGTACTCGTCCGCCAGCTCGCGCAGCGCCCCCGCGACCTCGCGGCGCGGGCGGTCCAACACCTTGGCGAGGTGTTCCTCGGTGGCGGGTTCGTCGACGACCATGAGGACGGCTTCCAGCGCGGGCTTGAGGTCGAGCGCCGCGACCTCCGAGACCTCTTCCGTCATGTCCGTACCTCCTGTGCCTCTGCCGGTGCCCCTGCCGGTGCTTCTGCCGGTGCCTGCTGCTCCTGGTCGAACTCATCGGTGACCAACGGCCGCTGCCCGTCCTCCGCGCCCGACCAGCGCACGATCAGCGCCCCCAGCGCCTCCGACTGGTCGAGCAGCACCGCGCGCTCCCGGTACAGCTCCAGCAGCGCCAGAAAGCGGGCCACGACGGTGAGCGTGTCCGGCGCGTCCTCGGTGAGCGTGGCGAAACTCGCCTCCCCCAGCTCCCGCAGCCGCCCCACCACGACCTCCGCCTGCTCCCGCACGCTCACCAGCGGGGCGTGGATGTGGTCGACGTACACCTGCGGCTTGGGCTTGGCCTGCATCGCCTTGACGGCCAGCTTCGCGAACCCCTCCGGGCCGACGCGGATGACGACGTCGGGCAGCAGATCGGCGTGGTGCGGCTCCAGCCCCACGGTGCGGGGGTAGCGGCGGGCCTCCTCGATCAGCCGGTCGTTGAAGATGTCCGCGATCCGCTTGTACGCGCGGTACTGCAGCAGCCGCGCGAACAGCAGGTCCCGGGCCTCCAGCAGCGCCAGATCCGCCTCGTCCTCCACCTCGGCGGCGGGCAGCAGCCGGGCCGCCTTGAGGTCGAGCAGGGTCGCCGCGACCACGAGGAACTCGGTGGTCTGGTCGAGATCCCAGTCCGGCCCCATGGCCCGGATGTGCGCCATGAACTCGTCGGTGACCTTGGAGAGGGCGACCTCGGTGACGTCCAGCTTGTGCTTGGAGATCAGCTGAAGGAGCAGATCGAAGGGCCCCTCGAAGTTGTCGAGCCGCACGGTGAAGCCGCCGCCACCATCCGCGGCGGCCTCACCGTCCTGGGCGGCAACGCCGCCCCCGGCGGCGTCGCTGTCCGCGGCGACGTCATCAGCCGCCACGCCGTCTTGTGCCGCGTCGCCCTCACCGGTCGCCTCGCTGTCCGCGACGCTCGCACCGCCTCCGGCGCCTACGCCGTCATCGGCCGTCACGCCGTAGTGTGCGGCATCGCCGTTCGCGACCGCCGCACCGTCCCGGGCAGGCTCGCCCTCCCCGGCCACGCCACCCTCGGCGGCGACGCCATCCGCAACCGCCGCGCCGCGCCCGGCCGCCGCACCGTCCCCAGCCGTCGCGCCACCCTCGGCGGCCTCTTCGGCCGCGTCGTGGGCCGCGCCGCCGTTCGTCCCGGCCGCCCTCTCCACGACCGCCGCGCTGTCCGCGACGCCCTCGGCCACGTCGCCGTCCCCCGCCGCCGCGCCGTCATCGGCGCCCGCGATGCCGTCCGCCCCGGCTGCTCCGGCCGCGTCGGCCGCCGTGTGCTCGGCCGGGGGGCCTCCGGGCCCTCCGTGGTCCTGCGCGGCAGACGCGGGCCGTACGTCCGCGCCGCCGTCGTCCTCGCCTTCCGCCCGCTCATGCGCGGGCTCGGCAGGCTCGGCAGGTCCGCTGCCCGGGGCCGCGTCGACCGCAGGGTCGGCGCCCCGGGCCCGGGGGCGGGCCGCCGTGTCCGGCGCGGCCAGGGCATCCGGAGCGCTCGCCATGGGCGGAAGCGACTCGTCGGCCGCCGACGCCGCGCTTCGGGGGCTTCGAGGCCCGGCGGCGTGGTCAAGCGGCTCCGCCGGGCCGGCCGCGTCCTGGGCCTCCGTGTCCGCCTCCGTGTCGGCCGCCCGGGCGGGTGGGGGCGTGCCGGGGCCTCGGCCCAAGGGGCGGCGGCGGGGCGGCGGGGCGTGCGGGTCGTTCGTCGGCATCGCGGTCCAGGGTGCTCAGGGCCGGGCGGTCAGCCCGCGATCCGGGCAGGCTATCGCCCGGCCCGGTCAGCGGCCGCGCAGGCGGCGCACCAGAATGCTCGCGTCGCCGCGCGACTCCAGGTCGGCGAGGACGACCGCGACGGCCTCGCGGACGATCCGGCCGCGGTCGACCGCGAGTCCGTGTTCGCCCCGCAGCACCAGTCGCGCGTGTTCGAGGTCCATCAGCTCCTCGGCGGAGACGTAGACCGTGATCTTCTCGTCGTGGCGCTCGCGCCCGCTGGGGCGCCGGTTGGCCGCGCGGGCGCGGCGGCGGGCGGGGCCGCCCTGGGCGGGTGGGGCCGTGCCGTCGGACGCCTGGCGGCCCTTGGAAGGCCGCTCCCCGGCTCCGGCCCCCGACCCGGCCGCCGGGGCTGGGCGCCCGCCGCCCGCGTCCTGGGGGGCGGTCTCGCGGCCCGTGTGCTCGGCCGCGCCGGACTGCTCCCCGCCCTCGGCCGCCGCCTCGCCGCCGCCCGGGCCGGGCTCGGAGGCGGGGGCGGGCACCCGCGGCGCCTCACCGTTCGCCTGGCGGCGGCCGGACGCGGGCGAGGAGGACTGGAGCCCCATCCCTCCCGTGGTGCGGAACAGTTCGTCGGCTCCCGGCAGACTCACTCGGCGTGACACCGGGCGAGCACCTCCCTGGCGAGCTGGCGATAGGCGGCGGCACCGACGGAGTTGGACGCGTACGTGGTGATCGGTTCACCGGCGACGGTGGTCTCCGGAAAGCGGACCGTACGGCCGATGACCGTGTGGTAGACGTGATTGTCGAACGCCTCGACCACGCGGGCGAGGACCTCACGGCTGTGCACGGTGCGCGAGTCGTACATCGTGGCGAGGATGCCGTCGAGCTCCAGGTCGGGGTTGAGCCGCTCCTGGACCTTCTCGATGGTCTCCGTGAGCAACGCCACACCGCGCAGCGCGAAGAACTCGCACTCCAGCGGCACGATCACCTTGTGCGCCGCGGTGAGCGCGTTGACGGTGAGCAGGCCGAGCGACGGCTGGCAGTCGATGACGATGTAGTCGTAGTCCGCCATCAGCGGCTTGAGCGCCCGCTGCAGCGTGGACTCGCGGGCCACCTCGCTGACGAGCTGCACCTCGGCGGCCGACAAGTCGATATTGCTGGGCAGCAGGTCCATGTTGGGCACGGCCGTCTTCAGCAGCACCTCGTCGGCCGACATGCCCCGCTCCATGAGCAGGTTGTAGACCGTGAGGTCCAGCTCCATCGGGTTGACCCCGAGGCCGACCGACAGCGCGCCCTGCGGGTCGAAGTCGACGAGCAGGACCCGGCGCCCGTATTCGGCGAGGGCGGCGCCCAGGTTGATGGTGGAGGTGGTCTTGCCGACGCCGCCCTTTTGGTTGCACATCGCGATGATCTTCGCGGGACCGTGGTCGGTCAGCGGTCCCGGGATCGGGAAGTACGGCAGCGGCCGACCGGTCGGACCGATGCGCTCGCGTCGCTGGCGGGCCGCGTCGGGGGCGAGGGTGGCCGCGTACTCGGGGTCGGGCTCGTACTCGGCGTCCGGGTCGTAGAAGTGCCCGTCGGGCAGGTCGTCGTAGTCGGCGAAGCGGGCGGGTTCGTTGCCCCCCTGGTCGCCGGCCATGGCGTTCACGTGATGGCCGTCCATGCTGTGGCTCTGGTGGGCTGTCGTCATGCTCGTCACGCTCTGCTGGGTTGCGAAGGTACGGACAGCGACGGAGCCGACAGCCTCCAGCCCCGAGGGGCCCTGGCCCCGCGCAGCCGGTCCTGGTTGACCACCCCCGGGAGAAAATGTCGACTCATTCACAAGTCGTCCTACCTCCTTGGTGACCAGGAAATTTCTCGATAGGTCAGCGTGGCACCATGCCGACGGTTGGCGACTCTATGGCGTGTCGGCGGTCCTCAGCAACACAATCCACCGGACACGGCACGATGTGTCGGCAATCGAACACCCCGATGTCAAGGGCGTATGGGCGGCGCCGCGGAGATTTCACCACCCCCCAAAGCGTCTGGACAGTTACATTCAGGGCGAGTTGACCGGAGCCCGAGTCGGGCCTGATCCGGGGCGTTCCGGACACACCCGCGGCCGGGTCCCGTCCCTCGACAAGACCCGGCCGGATGTCCGGTGTTGACCTGATGTTGACGGCCCGCGTTGACCTGTCGTCGCCCGGAGTTGACCGGCTGCGCGACCTCAGCCGAGGAGCGAGGCCAGTTCGACGGAGGGCAGTCCGTGGGCCTCGGCGACCGGCCCGTAGACGACCTGGCCCTCATGGGTGTTGAGCCCCTTGGCCAGCGCGGCGTCCCGGCGCACCGCCTCCCGCCAGCCGCGGTTGGCCAGCTCGACGATGTACGGGAGCGTGGCGTTGGTGAGCGCGTGGGTGGAGGTGTTGGGCACCGCGCCGGGCATGTTGGCGACACAGTAGAAGACCGAGTTGTGGACCGTGAAGGTCGGCTCGGCGTGGGTGGTGGGACGGGAGTCCTCGAAGCAGCCGCCCTGGTCGATCGCGATGTCGACAAGGACACTTCCCGGCTTCATGCGGGACACCAGCTCGTTGGTGACCAGCTTGGGCGCCTTGGCGCCGGGAATGAGCACCGCGCCGATGACGAGGTCGGCGTCCAGGACCGCCTTCTCCAGCTCGTAGGCGTTGGAGGCGATGGTCTGCACCCGGTTGCCGAAGATCCGGTCGGCCTCGCGCAGCTTGTTGATGTCCTTGTCGAGCAGGGTCACGTGGAAACCCATGCCGATGGCGATCTGCGCGGCGTTCCAGCCGGAGACGCCGCCACCGATGACAACGGCGCGGCCGGCGGCCACGCCGGGTACGCCGCCGGGCAGCACACCCCGGCCACCGGCCGAGCGCATCAGGTGGTAAGCGCCGACCTGCGGTGCGATCCGGCCCGCGACCTCGGACATCGGGGCGAGCAGCGGCAGCGCGCGGTTCGCGGCCTCGACGGTCTCGTACGCGATGGCGGTGGTGCCGGACTCCAGCAGCGCGTCGGTGCAGGCCCGGGACGCGGCGAGGTGGAGGTAGGTGAAGAGCGTCTGGTCCTTGCGCAGCCGGTGGTACTCCTCCGCGATCGGCTCCTTGACCTTCAGCAGCAGGTCGGCGGTGGCCCAGACCTCGTCGGCGGTGGCGAGGATGCCGGCGCCGGCGGCGATGTACTCCTCGTCGGTGATGGAGGAGCCCAGACCGGCGCTCTGCTCGACGAAGACCTCGTGGCCGTTGCGTACCAGCTCGTGCACGCCGGCAGGGGTGATGGCCACGCGGAACTCGTTGTTCTTGACCTCGCGGGGGATACCGACCTTCACGTCGATCACGGTCCTTGATATGGGGGGACTAAGGGCTTGACCGGCCGTAACCGGCCACACACCGGCAAAACGGAACATGTCCGCACGCCGAAAGCAACCGCAGCGATCGCGGGTACAGCCAGTGTAATGAAGGACGTCTCGCTGTCTAGCCTTGCATTACTTATATCTTTCGCGAGACCACCACTGATTTCGTAGGTCGACTCGCGATCTCCCCTCAGCCCCGGGGTTCGCGTCCCCCCGGCGTCATGTGGCCTCACCCCGCTGAGACCTGGCCTGCTCGTCCGCCCGGCGCGCCGCCGCGGCCGCCTCCGACCAGCTGCGCAGCGCCTCCTTCGACCGCCCGGTCTTCTCCTGGGCCTTCGCCGTGCCGCTCAGCGCCCGCGCGTACCCCTCCAGGTCCCCGGCCCGGCGGCAGGCGGCCGCGGCGGCCCGCCAGTCGCGCAGTGCCTCGGCCCACCGGCCCGCGTAGCCGCGCACGGTGCCCAGCCGGGCGTACAGCCGGGCCTCGGCGGCCAGGTCACGGCGGCTCAGCCGCAGTTCCAGGGCGCGGCCGTACCAGTCCGCGGCCCGGTTCCAGTCCTCCAGCTCCTGGTACGTCCCGCCGATGGACTCCAGGGCCCACCCGGTGGTGTACGGATCGCCCGCCGACCGGGCGGCCTCCAGCGCGCCCTTGTAGCGGGCGAGCGCCTTGTCGATCCGGCCCGCGCCCGCGTCCAGATCGCCCAGGTTCAGCAGCGCCGCCGCCCGCTCCACCGGCAGATCGCGGCGCCGGGCCACGTCCAGCACCAGCTGGTGGAGCCCGTACAGTTCGGGCGCCGCGCCCTCGGCACCCCGGTGCGCGGTCAGCGCGTGGGTGAGCGCGGCCACCAGCCGCCGGGCCAGGGTGTCGACCTCGCCGACCTCGACGGCCATCCGGGCGGCCTCGACCAGCGCGGGCAGCCGGCTGTCCAGCCACTCCCCCGCCGCAACCGCCGACGGAAACCGCAGCGACCCCGGCAGCGCCGCCAGCTTCTTGCGCGCCGGGGAGCCCGGCGGCTCGGCGGCCAGCCGGCAGGCGTGCAGCTGACGTACGGTGCGCTCCAGCATCCGCGCCCGGGCCAGCTCCACCTCCGCCGGGCGCTCCGTCGCCTCCAGCAGCTCGCGCAGCAGCGGGTCGAGGCAGCCGGGCAGCTCGTACCGGCCCTTCTCGCGCGGCCGCAGCATCCCGTACGCGGCGAAGCCCTCCAGCGCCGCCCGTCCGTCCGCCACCGAGCACCCGGCCAGCGCGGACGCGGTGTGCGCATCGGCCGAACCGGCCGGCGCGAGCGCCAGCAGCCGCAGCATCCGGGCGACGGCCGGGGGCAGCGAGCCGTACGCCAGCCGGAAGGCGCGAGCCAGCGGCCGAGCGCCGCGGTCCACGTCCCCGTCGGACGGCGGCAGTTCGCGCAGCCGCTCGATGACGTCGGCCACCGAGTCCTTGGGCCGGGCGGCGAGCCAGCCGCCGACGAGCACGAGCGCCGCGGGCTGCCCGGCGCACTCCTCGACCAGGCTCTGCGCGGCCACCGGATCGCAGGTGATCCGGGTGGGCCCCGCGTACTGCGCCAGCAGCCCGACCGCCGCGCTCACATCCAGCCCGCCGACGGTGCACGGACGCACATCCGGAACGCCGGTCAGCGGGCCCCGCGAGACCGCGATCACCAGGCAGCCGGGTTCGTCCGGCAGCAGCGCGTCCACCTGCTCCGCGCCCGCCACGTCGTCGAGCAGCAGCAGGACGCGCTTGCCGGCCAGCGCGTCGCGGAGCATCTCGCCCAACTCGTCCTCGTCCGCGCCGGGCGGGGCGGTCACCCCCAGCCTGACCAGCAGGTCGCGGGCGGTGCGCTCGGTGGGGACGGGGTCGCCGGCGGACGTCATCAGCCGGGCCTGGAGCACGCCGTCGGGGTAGTCGTCCGCCAGCCGCCGGGCCAGCTCCTCCGCCAGCGCGGTACGGCCCCAGCCGGGCCGCCCCGCGATCAGCAGCACCCGGCTGCGGGCGGCCTTGCGGCCGGCGATCGTGTCGAGCCCGGCGCGGTCGATGTCGGCCCGGAGCGCGAGCAGTTCCCGGCGGCGGCCCGCGAACCCCCGGCCCACGGTGGCAGCGGCCGCGAACAGCACCGCGCGCGTCGCGCCGCTCCACACCCCACCGTCGCCCGCGCCACGCGCCGGGGGCACTCCGTCCGCATCCCCGTCCGCGGGTTCGCCCAGGGGCTCCCCGTCGGTGTCGACCGCCTGCTCCGCCACGGGCCCCACTCCCGTCCACCTGCGCATATGAGCCCGCCGCGGCTGCGGTCAGGGTTCATACGAGCGTAGTTCACTCCGCGTCAGGTCCCGGGCACTCCGGGCCGGTGACGTGGGCTGAAAATCACCCCATCGGATGGTGGGACAGGTAGTCATCCCCCACCCCGCCCCTTCCCGAACCATGGCGCTCCGCCCCTGGACCCCGGCGCCCGGGCCCGGCGAGCACGGGCAGGGCGAGGGACCCGGCCCGTGCTGGGGGCGCCCCCCACGAGGGCGGCGAGCAGAGGGCTCCGCCCCGGAACCGCGGCGACTGCGGAACGCCCCAGCGGGGCAAGGGCAGCGGCCCGGCGCCCGGGCCCGGCGAGCACGGATAGCGCGAGGGGCCCGGCCCGCTCCAGCTGAGGGCGCCCCGGAACCGCGGCGCCCGGCCCTGGCAGAATCAGCGATCGGGGCCGACCCCGACGAGAGCAGCGCCATGTGCGCCGCCGACGCGGCACGCCCGCGAGCGCAGCGAGCAGCAGGCTCCGCGCGGGGCTCAGTCCCAGGGCAGGGCGCCGAGCGCCCGCGACCCCAGCGAGGCAAAGGCAGCGACCCGCCCCCGGCGGAGGCGGGCCAAGACCACGGGCTCGGACGCGAGGGCACGGCCCCGCAGGGGACAGCGGCCCCGCGAACAGGCGGACCGGCCAGGGGCGCAACGGCTCCGTTCCCGGCCCTCAGCACCTGCGGGGCGCCATCGGGACAAGACAGCGGCGCGGCCGGGCCGAAGAGAAGGCAGGGGCGCCCGGCCCGGGACGGATCAGGCAGGGGGGGCATAGCCCCCGGTCCCCGACACCGGCGGACCACCCCGCCCAGCGGAGACAGCGTGCGCACGGCCCCCGGGCGAATCGGCGAGGGGCATAACCCCGGCCCGCAACGACAGCGGCCAAGCGGAAGCGGAGACAGCGAGCGCCTGGCCCGGGGCGGACGGCCGGCGGGGGCGCATCACCTCCGGTCCCCAACACAGGCGGACCGCCCCGACGAGTCGCCGACGGACCGGGCTACGCCGGGGCCACCGGTGGGGAGCCGCTGTACGGCGGGAGGGGCGGGGGCGCAGGGGTGGGGTGCCGGACGCTGCCGTGTATGTGTGGCGCCTATCGCCCGACGTTCACGACACGCTCCACGTCAGCGGCGCCGTAAATATACGGTCCGGGACCCTGCCCCGGAGGCCCCGCACCGGCACCACCCACCAAGGGCGGCACCCCCAACCGGCGGCTACGCCTCGAACGGCCGCGCCGGCCAAGGCGCGTCCGCCGGACGCAACGCGTCCACGCCGTCGCCCGCGAGGGCGGCGTGGAGGGCCAGGACACCCACCGCGAGGCAGGTGTTGTGCAGGTCACCGGCCAGCACACCGCGCACCAGCTCATTCAGCGGCACCCGGGCCAGCTCCATGTCGGCCTCCTCCTCGGAGACCTCGTACCGCTCACCATCGGCCGCCGAGATCTCCCGCGCGAGAAAGACCCGCACGGCCTCGTCGCAGCCACCGGGCGTGGTGTAGACGTCCGTCAGCACGCGCCAGTCCTCGGCCTTGACGTGCGCCTCCTCGTACAGCTCGCGCTGCGCCGCGTGCAGGGGGTTCTCGCCGGGGATGTCGAGGAGTCCGGCCGGGATCTCCCAGAGGCGGTGGCGGACCGGGTGGCGGTACTGGCGCAGCACGATGACGCGGCCGGTGTCGTCGAGGGCCAGGACGGCGACGGAGCCGGGGTGGACCTGATAGTCGCGCCTGACCGTCGTGCCGTCGGGCATGACGACCTCGTCGGTGCGCACGCTCGTCTTGTTGCCGGTGAACGGCGTGGCGGTGGCGACGGTCCGCCACTCCTCAGGGGTGTCCTGGATGCCCATTGCTCTGCCTCAGCGTCCTTTCGGCGTGCGGTTGGCCGGGGGCGGCGGGCCGCCTGGGAAAACGCCCGCGCCCCCGTCCCAACCGTATCGGTCAGGCCCCGGCGGTCGGCCCGTGACCAGCGGTCGGACCAGCGGTCGGACCAGCGGTCTGACGCTCGACCGCCGCCTTCACCAGGCCCGCGAAGAGCGGGTGCGGGCGGGTCGGCCGGGAGCGCAGCTCGGGGTGGGCCTGGGTGCCGACGAGGTAGGGGTGGACCTCGCGCGGGAACTCGACGTACTCGACCAGCTTGTTGTCGGGGGAGGTCCCGGAGAAGACGAGCCCGGCCTTCTTCTCCAGCTCACCGCGGTAGGAGTTGTTGACCTCGTAGCGGTGGCGGTGGCGCTCCTCGACGTACGGCTGGTCGTCGTAGACCTCGCGGACGATCGAGCCCTCGGCGAGCTTGGCCGGGTACATGCCCAGCCGCATGGTGCCGCCCATGTCGCCCTCGCCCGCGACGATGTCCAGCTGCTCGGCCATGGTGGAGATCACCGGGTCGGTGGCGGCCGGTTCGAACTCGGTGGAGTTGGCGCCGGTGATGCCCGCCAGGTTCCGCGCGGCCTCGATGACGATGCACTGGAGGCCGAGACACAAGCCCAGCAGCGGGATCTTGTTCTCGCGGGCGTAGGTGATCGCCCCGACCTTGCCGATGACGCCGCGGTCGCCGAAGCCGCCGGGGATGCAGACCGCGTCGCAGTCGGCGAGCTGCTGCCGGGCGCCGGCGGCCGTCTTGCAGTCGTCGGACGTGACCCACTTGATCTTCACTCGGGCGTTGTTGGCGAAACCGCCCGCGCGCAGCGCCTCGGTGACGGACAGGTAGGCGTCGGGCAGGTCGATGTACTTGCCGACGAGCGCGACCGTGATCTCGTGGTCGGGCTGGTGGACCCTCTTCAGCAGGTCGTCCCACTGGGTCCAGTCCACATCGCGGAAGGGCAGGTCCAGCTTGCGGACGACATAGGCGTCCAGCCCCTCGGAGTGCAGCACCTTGGGGATGTCGTAGATCGACTTGGCATCGATGGCGGCCACCACCGCGGCGTCGTCCACGTCGCACATCAGCGAGATCTTGCGCTTGATGGAGGTGGGGACCTCGCGGTCGGCGCGCAGCACGATGGCGTCCGGCTGGATACCGATGTTGCGCAGGGCTGCGACCGAGTGCTGCGTGGGCTTGGTCTTCAGCTCGCCGGACGGGCCGATGTACGGCAGCAGGGAGATGTGCACCACGAAGACGTTGTCGCGGCCGACCTCGTGGCGGACCTGGCGGACGGCCTCCAGGAAGGGCAGCGACTCGATGTCGCCGACGGTCCCGCCGACCTCGGTGATGACGACGTCCACGTCATCGGTGGCCATGCGCCGGATGCGGTGCTTGATCTCGTTGGTGATGTGCGGAATGACCTGCACGGTGTCGCCCAGGTACTCACCGCGCCGCTCCTTGGCGATCACGCTGGAGTAGACCTGGCCGGTGGTCACGTTGGCGGAGCCGTCGAGGTCGACGTCGAGGAACCGCTCGTAGTGGCCGATGTCCAGATCGGTCTCGGCGCCGTCGTTGGTGACGAACACCTCACCGTGCTGGAACGGGTTCATGGTGCCCGGGTCGACGTTCAGGTACGGGTCGAGCTTCTGCATGGTGACCCGCAGACCCCGCGCCTTGAGGAGCGCACCGAGGCTGGAGGCGGTCAGGCCCTTGCCGAGTGAGGAAGCGACACCCCCGGTGACGAAGAGGTGCTTGGTCGTCATGGGCTTAGCGGCAATGGCCAAAAGGGGGCTCCCGTGGTCGCGTCGTGAGGGGTGCGATCCGGCAGCTGCCCCGCTCTCGCGGGGGTGCCGTCGCTGAGGTTCGGGGGTTTTGTGCCCGCCGCTCCACGGGCTACCAGGGTATCAGTGCCCCGGGGCGGCCGCTGGCGGCCGTCCGCGCGGCAGGGCCCGCCGAACCTCCGCCGCACCGTACGCTGTCATGACAACAACGCGTATCGTCCGCACCTCGCGTCACCTCGCGTATCGCGACAGCCACCGCCTGTACGCGACCGCCCGGCACCGTCGGACGCCCACCCGTGATCCGGCCACCCGATCGGCGGTCGTGACGCGAGCCACGATGTGGAGGGGCTCAACCGGATCACTGTGCTACGTCGTATCCTGCTCGGACGAAACGCTACGAGCCCCGGCACGGCACCACCAGCTCGCCTCCGGAACAAGAGCTCGTCCAATATTTCCGGAGACCGTAAGCACGCCCGCTAGGGGCATACGGCCGTCGAATGGGGAAGCACGTGGCCGGGCGTATCGAGGACTACGCACTCATCGGTGATATGCAGACCGCCGCCCTCGTCTGTAAGGACGGGACGGTGGACTGGCTGTGCCTGCCGCGTTTCGACTCCCATGCCGCCTTCGCCGGTCTGCTGGGCACCGAGGAGCACGGATTCTGGCGGCTGGGCCCCGCCCACCCCGCCGGCGGCGAGCCCCCGGCCGCCGACCGCCGCCGCTACCGGGGCGACTCGCTCGTCCTGGAGTCTGAGTGGGACACCCCGCGCGGCACGGTCCGCGTGATCGACTTCATGCCGCCGCGGGACGGCGCCCCGCAGCTGGTGCGGATCGTCGAGGGGGTCAGCGGCCGGGTGCCGATGCACACCGCGCTGCGGATGCGCTTCTCGTACGGCTGGGTCGTGCCGTGGGTGCACAAGGTGGACTCGCGGACGGTCGCCGTCGCCGGCCCCGACTCGGTGTGGCTGGACACCGAGGTCGACACCTTCGGCAAGGACCTCACCACCTACGCCGACTTCACCGTGGCCCCCGGCGACCGGATCGCCTTCACCATCAGCTGGCAGCCCTCGCACAAGGAGCCGCCCGCCCTGCCCGAGCCGGAGACCGCGCTCGAGGCGACCGAGGACTTCTGGCGGGAGTGGGTCGAGCACTGCACGTACCACGGCCCCTACCGGGACGCGGTCGTCCGCTCGCTGATCACCCTCAAGGCGCTCACCTACGCCCCCACCGGCGGCATCGTCGCGGCGCCCACCACCTCGCTGCCCGAGGAGATCGGCGGCGTACGGAACTGGGACTACCGCTTCACCTGGCTGCGGGACGCCGCGATCACCCTGTCCTCCCTGCTGCGCACCGGCTACCGCGAGGAGGCGCGCGCCTGGCGCGAATGGCTGCTGCGCGCGGTCGCGGGCGACCCGGAGAACCTGCAGATCATGTACGGCATCGCCGGCGAGCGCGAGCTGTCCGAGGCCGAGCTGACCTGGCTGCCGGGCTACGAGAACTCCCAGCCGGTCCGGGTCGGCAACGGCGCGGCCGGCCAGCTCCAGCTGGACGTCTACGGCGAGGTCACCGAGGCCCTGCACCTCGCCCACATGACGGGCCTGGCCCGCAACGACTACGCGAGCGTGCTCCAGCTCAAGCTGATCCAATACCTGGAGGAGCACTGGGACGAGCCCGACGAGGGCATCTGGGAGGTGCGCGGCCCGCGCCGGCACTTCGTGCACTCCAAGGTGATGGCCTGGGTCGCCGTCGACCGCACCGTCAAGCTCATCGAATCGGGCGACGTGGACGGCCCGTTGGACCGCTGGCGGGATCTGCGCGACGAGATCCACCGGGACGTGTGCGAGAAGGGCTACGACGCCGAACGCAACACCTTCACCCAGTCCTACGGCTCCAAGGAGCTGGACGCCTCCCTGCTGCTCATCCCGCAGATGGGCTTCCTGCCGCCCGACGACAAGCGGGTCATCGGCACCATCGAGGCGATCCAGCGCGAGCTGTCCACCTCCGACGGCTTCGTGATGCGCTACCCCACCGCGGGCGAGGACGCGGGCGTGGACGGCCTGGAGGGCGACGAAGGGGCCTTCCTCGCCTGCTCGTTCTGGCTCGCCGACGACCTGGCGATGATCGGCCGCGTGGACGAGGCCCGCAGGCTCTTCGAGAAGCTGCTCGCCCTCCGCAACGACCTGGGCCTGCTGGCCGAGGAGTGGGACCCGCGCCTCCAGCGCCAGGTGGGCAACTTCCCCCAGGCGTTCAGCCACGTCCCCCTGATCGACACCGCCCTCCGCCTGACCGCCTCCGGCGCGTACGGCGGCTGACGCGGGGCCCGTCCCGGGCACCTCCGAGCGGATCGACAGGCCGGAACCGGATGGACACACAAGGCACGATCACCGTGGCGCGGGCGCTGGATCTGCCCGCCCTGCGGCGCGGGCTCCCCGAGGTGGTGACCGGGGGCGACCTGCTGGACCGGCCGGTGCGCTGGGTGCACGCGGGCGAGGCACCGAACATCGCCGCCCTCCTCAAGGGCGGCGAACTGCTGCTGACCACCGGTCTCGGTGTCGGCCCCCGCCCCGCCGAGCAGCGCGCCTTCGTCCGGCGGCTGGCCGAGCGCGGGATCGCGGCGCTGGTGGTGGAGCTGGGGCCGCGGTTCCGTACGCTCCCGGTGGCGGTGGTCGACGCGGCGCGCTCGTGTGGGCTGCCGCTGGTGCAACTGCACCGCGAGGTGCCGTTCGTGGCGGTCACCGAGGAGATCCACACCGAGATCGTCAACGAGCACTACGCCCTGCTGCAGCAGGCCGACATCGTCCACCGGCAGGGCACCGAGGTGCTGCTGCGGGGCGGCGGAGTGCCGGAGATCCTGCGGAACTTCGCGGAGTTCGCGGGCAATCCGGTGTTCCTGGAGACGCCCGACGGCCGCCTGCTGTACGCGGCCGGGACCGCGGGTCCACGTCCCGGGGCCACCGATCCGCTCCAGGCGTGGGAGGGGCTGCGCGCCCGCCACGCGGACCGGCGGCCGCCCGAGCCGCCGGCGGGCAGCGTGCTGGCCGACGTGCCGGGCGGCGGCCGGGGTCCCGGCGCGGTACGGGCCCGGCTGACCGTGCTGCCGGTGGCCGGGCCGCTCGCCCCGGTGCACCGCATCGCCGCCGAGCGGACCGCGGATCTGCTGGCGGTGGTGCTGCTGCGGGCGCGCCAGGAGGAGGAGCTGACGGCGCGCGGCCGGGGCGACTTCCTCACCGATCTCGCGGAGGGGCGCGTCGAACCGTCGGACGCGCCCGAGCAGGCGCGGGTGCTCGGCTTCCGGCCGTCCGGTGACGGCCCGCTGCTGCCGATGGTGATGCGGCTCGCGGCGGATCCGCACCCGCTGAGCGGGAGCGGGGCCGCCGGTGGCGGCGCGGAGAGCTGGGCGGCGCTGGCACACGCGCTGCGGGAGGAGCTGGCGGCGGTGGGCGTGCCGGTGCTGCTGGGCGTACGGCTGCCGGAGGGCCGGGTGCCGCTGCTGGTGGGCCTGCGGACCGCGGCGGACCGCGGCGCGGTGGCGATGCGCGTCGCGGCGGCCCTGCGGGCAGGGGTGGAGCGGGCCTGGCCCGACCGTCCCGCCGGGGCGCATCCGCCCGTGGTGATCGCCGGGCTCGCGGCCGGGTGGGAGGCGGTCGGCGGGGAGCTGCGGCACGCGGCGGAGGCGGCGCACGCGGCGCACGGGCTGACGGACCGGGACTGGTACGACGTGCGCAGCCTGGATGTCGATCTGTTGCTGTGGCGACTGCGTGAGCACGGGGATCTGGCCGCGTTCGTCGACCGGGTGATCGGCCCGCTGCTCGCCCATGACCGTGACGCCCGTCCGCCGCTGGTGCCGACGCTGGAGGTCTATCTGCGGCACGCGGGCCGCAAGGCGGAGACGGCCCGCGCGCTGCACCTCAACCGCCAGACGCTGTACGACCGGCTGGCCCGGATCGCCCGGCTGCTCGGCACCGACCTGGAGGACCCCCAGACGGTGCTCGCCCTGGGGGTGGCCCTCCAGGCCCGCCGCCATGTGCGGTGAGGGACCCTGAGGTCTAGAACGGGGTCAGGGTGAGGGTGATCCCGGTCGGGGCGGTGTCCTGGATGTACGACGCGAAGTCGGCCACGTCGTCGAAGGCGAAGCCGTACGCCTTGCCGTCAGCCGTCGCGGCATGCATCGCCTTGGCGTAGTGGTGGGTGACCCCCTCCCCGTAGAAGGCGGCCGGGTCGGTCGTCGGCTGGGCGGCGGTGTCGTGCAGCGTGGTGCGGTTGAAGCCCGCGCCGAGGATGGCCGCGACCGGCCCCGTCGTACCGTCGTTGGGCGCGGCCAGGGCGCCGTCGCAGAACAGCACGTCCTTCGTGGACGGCTTGGCGAAGGCGACGGAGGCGGGGCCGGTGAACGAGAGCCGGCCGCCGCTGACGCGGCCGGTGAAGGTGCCCGCGTTGGTGGTGACCTTGAGGTCCTTCGATCCGTACGTGTCCCAGACCTGGTCGATGTACGGCGCGAAGTAGTCCTGTGCGAACAGCCCCGCGCCCATGCCGTGGCCGGGGGCGATGACCCGCAGATCGTCCCCGACGATCAGCTTCTTGAAGCCGTCGGCGGCGCGGAGATCGGAGAAGATCCTGGCGCGGGCGCCGTCCTTGAGCGTGCCGGTGCTCTGGTCCTTGGCGCCGGTGAGGCGGATGGCGAGCGGGACGCTGAACATGTCGACCATGGTGGTGTTGCAGAACATGCCCGCGTCGTTGAAGGTGAACTCCGCGCAGTCGTGCATGACCTGGTAGTTCGGGTCGCCGGACACCCAGCCCGCCGGGTACTGGAGCGCGGCCTTGCCCGCCCCGTCCGTCACCACCTTGAACTTGAGCTTGGCGCCCAGGGCGACGTAGATCCGGCCGGACATCCGGGGCAGCGTCAGCTTCGTGTCGCCGTTTCCGGCGAGCGGGATGGCGTAGTCGGCGAAGCCCTCGGGGCCGTTGTCGGCGAGCGCGACGGGGGCGAGTGTGCCGTCGGGGGTGACGCGGACCTGCTGGTCGCCGGCGTTGCCGACGATGTAGAGCCATATCGACCCGTTGCCGAACTGGCCGGTCCTGTTGGCGACCGTGAGGGGAAGCGTTTCGGCGGCGCCCGCCGGGCGCTGTGCCGCGCCGGCGCGGCCACTGGCGAGCGTGAGGCCGGTGCCCGCGGCAGTGGCGGAAGCGGCGATTCCACTCACCAGCGTTCTGCGCGTGATCATGACAATGCACTCCTCGGCGTAGTGGGGGTTGCCGGGACATGACGGGAAAGGCGGTACGAGGGAAGGCGCGCGCCGTCAGAGAGCGCTCTCTCGGTCCACCGCGCAGCACCCTGCCGATCGGCGCCCGGGGGCGTCAACCCCTTGCGCGCATAAAGGTCTGCACCAATTCGTCGTAGACGCTGAGAACATGGGCCACCGTGTCGTCCTCCGTCGGCCACTCCGCGGTCCGCGCCCGCCCCGCCGCGGTCAGCTCCGCGCGGCGCCCGGGGTCGGCCAGCAGCCGCGTCACGGCCTCGGCCAGGGCGCCGGGGTCGCCGTACGGGACGAGTTCGGCGGCCTCCCCGACCAGTTCGGGCACCCCGCCCACCGCCGTGGCGACCAGCGGCACCCCCGCGTGCAGCGCCTCCTGGGCCAGCAGCGACCGCGCCTCCCAGTGGCTGGACAGCACGCAGACGTCGGCGACGTCCAGCAGCTCCGGTACGTCGTCCCGGCGGCCGAGCAGCCGCACCGGGAGCCCTTCGGCGTCGATCCGGCGCTGCAGCGCCGCCCGGTCCGGCCCCTCCCCCGCGATCGCCAGCATCGGCGGCGGGTCCAGGTCGCGCCAGTGGCGCGCCGCGTCCAGCAGCGGGCCGTGGCCCGTGGCGGCGTCCAGACGGCCGACCGCGAGCAGCAGTGCCCGCTCCACCGCGCCCAGTTCCGCGCGCGCCTTCTGGCGGGCGCCGTCGCCCTTCTCGGGCTCGCGGCGCGGCGCGGGCACCGCGACCGGCGCGAGCCGGGCGTCGCGCGCCCCACGGTCGCGGGCCCGGTCCACCAGGTCCGAGGACACACCCAGCACGACCGACGCGGCACGCGCCACCCGCCGCTCCATCAGCCGCACGACGCGGCCCCGCGGCCCCTCGGCGTCCCGCTTGGTGTGCCAGGTGACGACGAGTGGGACGCCCCGGCCGCGCAGCGCGAGCGCGGCCAGCAGACCGGGCCACAGGCCGTGCGCGTGCACCAGCCCCGCGCCGACGGAGGCCGTACGGATCGACGCGATGCTCCCGGCGTCCGTACGGCCGTCGAGCGGTGCGAACCGGGCGCCCGCCTCGGTGAAGCCGTACCCGTGCTCAGCGCTCCAGGGCCCGCAGACGGTCACCCGCAGCCCGCGCGCCACCAGCCCGGCCGACAGCGACCGCACATGCACCCCGCTGCCCGAACTGCCCTCGCCCAGCACCTGGACGGCGTGCAGCGAAGGCTGCCCGTGCGGCGGGACCGGGGTGTTGCTCACGGTACTGCTCACTCGGGCGGAGCTCCTGGGGCGATGTCGGAGGTGCGGTTGCCGCGCTGCGGATACGCTGCGGGTGGTCTGCGCCAAGAATGCCAGCACTCGTGGTGCGCTCGCCGCAACGTTCCCATGCAACGCCTGCCCAGCGCTCGCCCGTACGTCCGTCATACCACTCGTACGGGTGACTTCGGCGGATTCCGCCGGACCGCCGTGGAACCCCGGCGCACCGCGGTCAGCGGCCCGCGCGGGCCGCCTCCAGCAGTTCCTCGGCATGGGCCCGGGCCAGCTCCGAGTCATCCTGACCCGCCAGCATCCGGGACAGCTCCCGGACCCGGTCCTCGCCCTCCATGGCCTTCACGCCGCTGCGCGTCACCGCACCGTCGTTCGTCTTCTCCACCACCAGGTGCCGGTCCGCGAAGGCGGCGACCTGCGGCAGGTGGGTGACGACCACCACCTGGGCGGAGCGGGCGAGCTTGGCCAGCCGGCGGCCGACCTCGACCGCGGCCTTGCCGCCGACCCCGGCGTCCACCTCGTCGAAGAGATAGGTCGGTACGGGGTCGGCGCCCGCGAAGACGACCTCGACCGCGAGCATCACCCGGGACAGCTCACCGCCCGAGGCGCCCTTGGCGATGGGGCGCGGCGGCGCGCCGGGGTGGGGGGCGAGCAGCAGCTCGACCTCGTCGGCACCGTGCGGACCGTACGCAACCGCCCGCCCGCCGACCTCGACCCCGGACGCCTCGTCCGCGGCCTCGGTCTGCCGGATGGCGAACGTCACCCGGGCGTGCGGCATCGCGAGGGAGGCCAGCTCCTCGGTGACGGCCTCGGCGAAGCGCGCCGCGGCCTCCGTACGGGCGTCGGTGAGCGCCTGGGCCAGCGCGCCCAGGTCGGCGCGGAGCGCGTCGCGTTCGGCGGTCAGCTCGCCGATGCGGTCGTCGTCGCCGTCCAGTTCGGCGAGCCGGGCGGCGCCCTGCTCGGCCCAGGCCAGCACGTCGCTGATGTTCTCGCCGTACTTGCGGGTCAGCTGGGCCAGCGCGGCGCGGCGCTCCTCGACGGCGGCCAGCCGCAGCGGGTCGGCGTCCAGGTCGTCGGCGTACCCGGCCAGTTCACCGGCCACGTCGGACAGCAGGATGCCCACCTCGCCGATGCGGTCGGCGAGCCCGGCGAGGGCGGGGTCGTGGGAACGGACCGCCTCCAGGGCGCGGTGCGCGCCGCCGACGAGGGTGGCGGCGTCCACCCCCTCGGGGTCCTCCGGATTGCCCGCGAGGGCGGTGTGCGCGAGGGCGGCGGCGGACGCCAGGGCCTCGGCATGGCCCAGCCGCTCGGCCTCGGCGGCGAGTTCGTCGTCCTCGCCCGCCCGCGGCTCGGCGGCGGCGACCTCCTCCAGGCCGAAGCGGAGCAGGTCGGCCTCCTGCTCCCGCTCGCGCGCCCGGGTGGTCAGCTCGTCCAGTTCGGCGGCGACGGCGCGCAGCCGCCGGTAGGCGCCCGCGTACTTCTCCAGCGGCCCGGCGACGGCGGCGCCCGCGTACCGGTCCAGCGCCTGGCGCTGCCGGGCGGGCCGCATCAGGCCCTGCTGGTCGGTCTGCCCGTGCACGGCCACCAGGTCGTCGGCCAGCTCCCCGAGCAACCCCACCGGCACGGACCGGCCGCCCACATGGGCGCGGGACCGGCCCTCGGCGGAGAGGGTACGGCTGATCAGCAGCGCCCCGTCGTCGAGTTCGGCGCCCGCCTCCTCGACCCGTAGGGCGACGGCCGAGCGGGCGTCGACCGTGATCCGGCCCTCGACGACCGCCGCTCTGGCGCCGATCCGCACCAGGGCGGCGTCGGCGCGGCCGCCGAGCAGCAGCCCGAGACTGGTGACGACCATGGTCTTGCCCGCGCCGGTCTCGCCGGTTACCGCGGTGAAGCCGGGTGACAGCTCGACCACGGCATCGTCGATGACACCCAGCGCACGTATCCGCATCTCCTCCAGCACGTGCAAGACCATACGAGGTTTACCGGCCACCTCGCGACGGCCGCCCCCGGGGACACCCCCTCCCTCACCCAGGGTGAACGCGGGATCGCCCGGTCACCTGCCGCTCACCGGGACCGGGGGGACGGGACGTACCCCCCGAAAGGGTTTCCCCATGCCGCCGCCGCGAGCTGGTGCCGGGGGCTAGTGCGGCGCCCCGCGCCAGCCCGCCACCGGCAGCGCGAACTTCGCCACCAGCCGGTCGGTGAACGACGCGTGGTGCAGCCGGGCCAGCCGGACCGGCACCGCTCCCCTGCGCACCTCCACCCGGGCCCCGGCGGGCAGTTCCACGGTGCGCCGCCCGTCGCACCACAGCACCCCGTGCGGGGTCTGCGGCTGCACCTCGACCGCGAGCACCGACTCCGGCGTCGTCACCAGCGGCTTCGCGAACAGGGCGTGCGCGCTGATCGGAACCATCAGCAGCGCCTCGACCTCGGGCCACACCACCGGGCCGCCGGCCGAGAAGGCGTAGGCCGTCGAGCCGGTCGGGGTCGCGCACACCACGCCGTCGCCGCCGAAGCGGGAGACCGGCCGGCCGTCGACCTCGGTGACGACCTCCAGCAGCCGCTCGCGCGCCGCCTTCTCGACCGACGCCTCGTTCAGCGCCCAGTCGGTGTGCACGATGTGCCCGTCGTTGCGGACGAGTACATCGATGGTCATGCGCTCCTCGACCTCGTACTGACGGCTCACCACCCGGTCCACGACCTTGTCCAGGTCGTCCCGCTCGGCCTCGGCCAGGAAGCCGACCCGGCCCAGGTTGACGCCGAGCATGGGCACGCCGGAGATGCGCGAGAACTCCGCGCCGCGCAGCAGCGTCCCGTCCCCTCCGAGCACGATCAGCAGTTCACAGCCGTCGAGCACGTCACGGTCGGCGTCGACCAGCTCGACCTCGGGCGGCAGCGGCAGGTCCGCGGCCTCCGCGGCGAGCACCCGCACGCCGATACCGCTGCGCACCAGCCCCTGGACGACGAGTTCGGCGCTGCGAATGGCCGCCGGGCGGCCGGTGTGCGCAAGCAGGAAGACGGTCCGGTCGGATGTCGCCTCGGGCGTCGGTCTGACCCCCGCCTCCACCGCCGACTCCGCCTTCGCCGCTGCTTCTGAAGTGGTCAACTGGGCCCCTCCGCCACTGCACGGTCAACATCGTCCGGGTCCAGTGCCGGCGCCCCGGCGCGCATCCACAAAAAGTACTCGACATTCCCCGACGGCCCCGGAAGCGGGCTGGCGGTCACGCCGAGTACACCCAGCCCCAGGTCCGACGCCTGATGAGCCACCGTCCGCACCGCCTCGGCACGCAGCTCCGCGCTGCGGACGACTCCACCGCTGCCGAGCCGCTCCTTGCCGACCTCGAACTGTGGCTTGACCATCAGCACCAGATCGGCGTCGGGAGCGGTGCAGCGCACCAGGGCGGGCAGCACCAGCCCGAGCGGGATGAAGGACAGATCCCCGACCACAAGGTCCACGGGCTCGCCCCCCATCTGCTCCGGCGTCAGCTCGCGTACGTTCGTACGGTCCAGGACCTTCACGCGTTCATCACTTTGCAAAGACCATGCAAGTTGCCCATAACCGACGTCAGCGGCGACGACGTGGGCGGCGCCCGCGCGCAGCAGGACGTCGGTGAAACCGCCGGTGGAGGCGCCCGCGTCCAGCGCCCGCCGGCCGGCGACGGTCAGCCCGGAGCCGGAGACCGGGGTGGGTTCGGTGGTGCGCCCCGCGCCCTCGCGGTACTCGGCGCTGAAGGCGTACAGCGCGCCCGCGAGCTTGTGGCCGCCGCGCGAGACGTAGTCCGGATCGCTGTCGTCCTCGATCACGACGACCGCGGCACTGGTCTCGACCTGCGTCGCGGCCTTGGTCGCGGTGGCCCCGCCGACGGTCACGCGGCCCGCCGCGATCAGCTGGCCGGCGTGCTCGCGCGAGCGGGCCAGCTTGCGGCGCACCAGCTCCGCGTCGAGTCGTACGCGTCGTGGGCGGGTCACTGCCACGGGTGGTTCAGCTCCTGGGGTCGAGGCGGATCGTTCTCACGGGGAGGGGGCGGGCGGGGCCGGGGGTCCTGGCCGCCGGTCGAGTGCCGTCAGCGTGTCGCGCAGGCCCCGGTGGACATCCTCGTACACCCCCAGATGACCGCTCACCGGGAGGTCGTCCACATCGGCCAGCCGGTCGAGCCGGGCGTCGACGTCGGGGACGCCGGTGGGCGTACGGTCCACACCCAGCGGAGCCGGATCGGCGGGCCCGGACGGCGCCGCGGCGGGGGTCTCCTCGGGTGCCTCCCGGCGTGCCTGCCCGGGGGCCTGCTCAGGCATCACGGAAGCCCCGGAGGCCGCGTCGGCAGGCCCCGGGCCCGGCTCTGGCCCGGGCCGTCCGCCCGGCATCGGCTCACTCATGCACCCGACGCTACCGCGAAGCGCACGTTCTCCGACGGGGCACGACCTGCGGTACCGTCGTCCGCGATGGCCACCTTGGAACAGTGCCGCGACGCACTCGACAAACTGGCGGAGAACCTCGCGGGCGCGAACGGCGACCTCCGCAGCGCCGCCGCGCTCGATCGCTCCGTGAGCTGCTGGATCACCGACCTCGACACGACCTTCATGGGCCGTCTCGCGGACAGCCGCATCGAGGACGTGACGACCGCGCCCGGCCCCCCGGCGGAGCGCGCCCAGATCCGGCTGGCGATGTCCGGCGACGATCTGGTGGCCCTGGTCGACGGCGAGCTGCACTTCGCCCGCGCCTGGGGCAGCGGCCGGGTCAAACTGGAGGCCGGGCTGCGCGACCTGCTGCGGCTCCGGAAGCTGCTCTAGCCGCCCGTAACCCCAGGTAACCCCCGGTTCTCGGCTCAGGACTCCGTCGCCGCCGCGGCCAGAGGAGCGTCCGCCGCGGCCTTACGGGACTGGCGGGCGGCCGGTATGACCAGCGGCGTCCCCGTCTCCGGGTCGTCGATGACCTGGCACCGCAGCCCGAAGACCCGTTCCACCAGCTCCGCCGTGACGACATCCCCCGGCGCCCCCTCGGCGACGACCTCCCCGCCCCGCATCGCGATCAGGTGCGTGGCGTAGCGGGCGGCGTGGTTCAGGTCGTGCAGCACCGCGACGAGGGTGCGGCCCTGCTCCTCGTGGAGCTGGGCGCACAGGTCGAGGACGTCGATCTGGTGCTGGATGTCCAGGTACGTGGTGGGCTCGTCCAGGAGCAGCAGCGGGGTCTGCTGGGCGATGGCCATGGCGATCCACACCCGCTGGCGCTGCCCGCCGGACAGTTCGTCGACATAGCGATCCCCCAGCTCCGCCACGCCGGTCGCCGCCATCGACTCCCGGACGATCCGCTCGTCCGTCTCCGACCACTGCCGCAGCAGCCCCTGGTGCGGGTAGCGGCCGCGGGCGACGAGGTCGGCGACGGTGATCCCGTCCGGGGCGATGGAGGACTGCGGCAGCAGGCCGAGGGTGCGGGCGACCTTCTTGGCGGGCAGCGAACCGATCGACTCGCCGTCCAGCAGCACCGACCCCGCCGCCGGCTTGAGCATCCGCGAGAGGGCGCGCAACAGGGTGGACTTGCCGCAGGCGTTGGGACCGACGATCACCGTGAAGGAGTGGTCGGGGATGGTGACCGACAGGTCCTCGGCGACGGTGCGCCGGTCGTACGCGAGGGTCAGCCCCTCGGCGGTGAGCCGCTGCCGGTCGGTCGTCCTGCTGGTGCTGGTGCTGGTGCTGGAAGCCACGGTCTGCCCGGTGTCCTTTTCGCTGTAGCCCTTGTAGCCCTTGTAGCCCTGATCGCCCTTGTCGCTCATGCCGCGTTCGGCGTCGGTCCGCATGCGTTCCGTCATATCCGCCCCGCCTTGCGCTCGGTGACCAGCAGCCACAGCAGATACGCCCCGCCCAGCATCCCGGTCAGCGCCCCGACCGGCAGCTGGTCGGCGCCGAAGGCCCGCTGTGCGGACCAGTCGGCGGTGACCAGCAGGGCCGCGCCCATCCAGGCCGAGGGGAGCAGGTTGGGGCCGGCGGAACGGGTGAGCCTGCGGGCCAGTTGCGGCGCGACGAGGGCCACGAACGCGACGGGCCCGGCGGCGGCCGTGGCGGAGGCGGTCAGCAGGACGCCCGCGAACATGAGCACCAGCCGGGTCCGTTCGACCCGCACCCCGAGGGCGTACGCGCTGTCGTCGCCCATCTCCAGCATCCGCAGGCCCCGCGCCTGCCCGAGGACCACGGGCAGGAGGACGGCGCACACGCAGGCCAGCGGCCAGACCTGGGTCCAGTCGCGCCCGTTGAGCGAGCCGGTCAGCCACACCACCGCGCGGGTGGCGTCGGGGAGGTCGGCCTTGGTGAGCAGATAGCCGTTGACGGCGGCGAGCATCGCGGTGGCGCCGATGCCGACCAGCACCAGCCGGTAGCCGTGGACGCCCCGCCTCCAGGCCAGTGCGTAGACCCCGAACCCGGTCAGCAGCCCGCCGCCGATGGCGCCGAGGGCGACCTCGGTCGGGTCACCCTGGAAGAGGACGATCACGGCGAGCGCCCCGGCCGCCGAGCCCTGCCCGAAGCCGATCACGTCCGGACTGCCCAGCGGATTGCGGGAGATGGACTGGAAGACCGCCCCGGCCAGCCCGAGGGCCGCGCCGACGAGCAGCCCGACCAGGACGCGCGGCAGCCGCAGGTCGTGGACGATGAAGTCCTGGGCCACGGTGCCGTTCCCGGCCAGGGTGCGAAGCACGTCGGCGGGGCCCATGGGGAAGTCGCCGGTGCCGATCAGGACCACGCTCATCGCCAGCGCCACGGCGAGCAGCAGCAGCCCCACCACGGCGGCGCGGACGTCCAGGCGCAGCGAGAGGCCGCCGGTGCGCAGCGTGACTCCGCTCGCGCTGGGCGTGGTGCGCTTGCTCGCGTTCACAGTTGGGCCATCCTTCGGCGGCGTACGAGGTAGAGGAAGACGGGCCCGCCGACGAGCGAGGTGACGACGCCGACCTGGAGTTCGGCGGGCCGGGCGACGAGCCGCCCGATCACGTCGGAGCCCAGCAGCAGGACGGGCGACAGCACGGCGGCGTACGGCAGTGTCCAGCGCAGATCGGGTCCGGTGAGCGCCCGGACCAGGTGCGGAACCATCAGCCCCACGAAGGCGATCGGCCCGCAGGCGGCCGTCGCGGCCCCGCACAGCAGGGTGACGGCCAGCATCGACATCGCCCGGGTGCGGCCCAGGTCGGTGCCGAGGGCGCGTGCCGTGTCGTCGCCGAGCGCCACCGCGTTCAGCGAACGGCCGAGCACCAGCGTCAGCACCGCACCGACCAGGAGGAACGGGGCCACCTGCCGGACCACGGTCATGTTGGCGGAGGCGAGCGAACCCACCGTCCAGAAGCGCATCTTGTCCAGCGCCGCGCTGTCCAGCAGCTGTACGGCGTTGATGTAGCCGTAGAGCGCCGCGTACACGGCCGTACCGGCGAGCGCGAGCCGCACCGGGGTGGCGCTCCGGGTGCCGCCGAGCACGTACACCAGCACCGAGGCGACGGCGGTGCCGAGGAAGGCGAACCACACATAGCCGGTCAGGGAGGTGACGCCGAGAAAGCTGATCGCCGAGACGACGGAGGCGGACGCGCCCGCGTTCAGCCCCAGCAGCCCGGGGTCGGCGAGCGGGTTGCGGGTGAGGGCCTGGATGACCGCGCCCGCGAGCCCGAGGCCGAGGCCCACGAGCAGCCCGAGGAGGGTGCGCGGCAGCCGTACGTCCTTGATCACCACATCGGTGTCGCTGCCGGTGTAGTGGAACAGCCCGTGCCAGACGTCCCCCAGCGCGATCGGTTTGGCGCCGATCGCGATGCTGGCGGCCGCGACGGCCGCCAGCGCGCAGAGGGAGACGACGAGCCCGGCCACTCGACGCGCGGTGTGGCGGCGGGGTGGCGGGGCCGCCGTATCGGTCGCCGTCTCGGGTCCGGCTTTCGCCGGACTGACCAGGGTCACGCGGAACTCCACCTCACAGCACGGCCGATCAAGACTTAGGTTAGGTTACCCTAAGCCGTGCGTGCGACACCCTGGCGGGTCCCCGCCCCGGCCATGCCTGACGGCCACATCACCCCAGGCCCGGGCGTCCGTTCACAGCCCCAGCCGCGCCAATGCCTTCCCCGCGTCCGCGCCGCTCACACCCTCCCCCGCCTCGCTCCAGGCCGCCGCGCACAGCGCCCGCAGCCCGTCCAGCGGCTCATCGCCGTCGCCCTCCAGCAGCAGCACGCCGTCGCCCGCCCGCGCGGTCCAACCGCCGCACCGGAAGCCCCCGTCGGCCGGCTCGACCACCGGCTGGGGCGTCAGCAGCCCCCGCAGGTCGCGGTCCACATAGGCCGGCCGGTGCTTCGGCTCCGCGGCCAGCAGCTGCGCCGGGGTCGTCACCCCGGTCAGCACGAGGAGCGAGTCGACGCCGCCCGCGTACGCCCCCTCGATGTCGGTGTCCAGCCGGTCCCCCACGACCAGCGGCCGCCGGGCCCCGGTCCGCAGGATCGTCTCGCGGTGCATCGGCGGCAGCGGCTTCCCCGCGACCTGCGGTTCCTGGCCCGTCACGATCCGTACGACCTCCACGGCCGCGCCGTTGCCCGGCGCGATCCCGCGGCCGCTCGGAATCGTCAGATCCGTGTTGGACGCGTACCACGGCACCCCGCGCGCCACCGCGTAGCCCGCCTCCATCAGTCGCGCCCACGGCATGTCAGGGCCGCCGTACCCCTGGACCACCGCCGCCGGGTCGTCATCTGCTGACTCCACCGGCAGCAACCCGCGCTCGCGCAGCGCCACCCGCAGCCCCTCCCCGCCGATCACCAGCACCCGCGCGCCCTGCGGCAGCTGCTCGGAGATCAGCCGGGCGACCGCCTGCGCCGAGGTGATCACGTCATCGGCCCCGGCGGGCACGCCGAGCCGGGTCAGATGCTCGGCGACGGTCTGCGGTGTGCGCAGCGCGTTGTTGGTCACATACGCCAGCCGCATCCCGCCGTCCCGCGCGGTGACGAGCGACTCCACGGCGTACGCGATGGCCTCGCCGTCCGCGTACACCACCCCGTCGAGGTCCAGCAGCGCGGTGTCGTACGCCTCGTTCAGCGACCGCTGACTGCCGTCGGGCGCGATCCGGACGGTCTGGTTCACGGTCTGGTTCATGGGGGGACACTCTCCTCGCAGATCCATGCGTTCTCCCCCGATCATGGCGCATCGCCGACCGGGGCATAACATTCTCTAATGAGCACTTCAGGGCCTGGCGGGCAAGGTCTCCAGCTCACCCCCTTCCGGGGGCTGCGCTACGTCGCGGAACAGGTCGGCAGTCTCGCCGCCGTCACCTCACCGCCCTACGACGTGGTCGTACGCCCCGACGGTCTGCGCGAACTCGAGACCGCCGATCCTCACAACATCGTCCGTCTCATCCTCCCGCAGGCCGGTACCCCCGCCGACCGCCACCGGCAGGCAGCGGACACACTGCGCCGCTGGCAGGCCGACGGCATCCTCGCGCCCGACCCCGAACCGGCCCTGTACGTCTACGAACAGCGCGACAGCCACATCCTCCAGCGCGGGCTGATCGGCGCCCTGCGGCTGAGTCCGCGCGAGGAGGGCGTCGTCCTCCCGCACGAGGAGGTCATGCCGCACATCGTCGAGGACCGCGCCGACCTGATGCGCGCCACCGCCGCCAACCTCGAACCCCTGCTGCTCGCCTACCGCGGCAACGGGAACGGCGGCGCCGCACAGGTGATCGAACGCACCATCCGGGACGAGCCCTTGCTCTCCACCACCACCGAAGACGGCTTCGACCACCATCTGTGGCGGGTCACCGACCCGGCCGACCTGGTCGCGATCGCCGCCGATCTGCGCAACCACCAGGCCCTCATCGCCGACGGCCACCACCGCTGGTCCACCTATCTGCGGCTGCGCGAGGAGCAGACCCAGCCGGGCCCCTGGGACTTCGGCCTCGTCCTCCTCGTGGACACCGCCCGCTACCCGCTCCGGGTCCGGGCCATCCACCGGCTGCTGCGCCACCTCCCGGTGGCCGACGCGCTGGCCACGGCGCGCACCGCCTTCCGGGTACGGATGGTCGACGGCCCGCTGCCGCGCGCCCTGGAGGCCCTGGCGGAGGCGGCCACCGCGCCGGACGGGCGGAACGCCTTCCTGCTCGCGGGCGACGGCGGTTTCCACCTGCTCGACCAGCCCGACCCGGGGCTGTTGGCCCGTACGGTCCCCGAGGGACGGCCGGAGGCCTGGCGGGCGCTGGACGCGACCGTCCTGCACGCGCTGCTCCTGGACCATCTCTGGCAGGTCCCGGACAGCGCCGAGCACATCGCCTACATCCACGACACGGAAGCGGCCGTCGACCAGGCGGAGCGGCACGGCGGCACGGCGGTGCTCATGCATCCGGTGCGCGAGGAGGTCGTCCACGAGCTGGCGCGGCAGGGCGTCGCCATGCCGCGCAAGTCGACGTCGTTCGGCCCGAAGCCCGCCACCGGGCTGGTGCTGCGCAGCCTGACCCTGGGCTGAGTGGAAAAAGCAAAGAGGGCGGAGCCCCGGCCGGGGGTGGTGGCCGGGGTTCCGCCCTCAGGCATCAGCCGCGGTCGCTGTCCGCAGCGGTGTCCGCAGTGTCCTCGGCGTCGTCCTGCGGGGCGTCGGCCTGCGTGGCGTCGTCCTCGGCGGTCTCGGCGATCTCCGCAGTCTCAGGAGCCTCGTCGGCCTCAGGGGTTTCCACGGCCTCCTCGACATCCTCATCGGCGTCGAGCGCGTCCACGAACTCGACACCGTCCAGCTCCGCGAGCCGGTCGGAGGCGTCCGTGGTGCCGCCCTGGTCCGCCTCCAGAGCCTTCGCGAACCACTCCCGCGCCTCGCCCTCACGGCCGACGGCCAGCAGCGCGTCCGCGTAGGCGTACCGCAGGCGGGCAGTCCACGGCTGGACGGAGTGCGAGGCCAGCTCGGGGCTCTGCAGGGTGACGACGGCGGCGTCGGCCTGGCCCATGTCGCGCCGGGCGCCGGCGGCCACCAGACGCATCTCGACCTGCCCGGCCCGGTCCAGCTTCTGCACCTCGGGCTCACCGGCCATGGTCAGCGCCCGCTCGGGACGGCCCATGCCGCGCTCGCAGTCGGCCATCACCGGCCACAGGTCGTTGTTGCCGGTCATACGGCGCGCGGCACGGAACTCCGCCAGCGCCTCCGAGTACTTCGCGACGGCGTACGACGCGAACCCTGCCGCCTCACGGACGGCGGCGACGCGGGAAGCCAGCCGCAGCGCGACGCGCGAATACTGATACGCCCGCTCGGGCTCCTCGTCGAGCAGCTTGGCGACCATGACCAGGTTCTTGGCGACATCCTCGGCAAGGGTCTTCGGCAGGCTCAACAGCTCCTGCCGTACGTCCTTGTCGATCTCCTCACCGGTCACGTCCTCCGGGATCGGCAGCCGCTTGATCGGCTCGCGGTCGCGGTCCCGGCCGCGCTCGTCGCGGTCGCGACGGCCGTAGCCACCGGACCGGTCGTCGCGGCGCTGGTAGCCGCCGCCACCCGAGCGGTCGTCACGCCCCCGGCCCTGACCACCGCCGCCGCCGTACGGACGCCGAGGCCCACGGTCGTCCCGCCCGCCGCGGAAGCCCCCGTCGCGGTCATCACGCCGCGGCCCACGCGGCCGGTCGTCGCGACGGTCATCACGGCGATCGTCACGGCGGAACCCACCACGGTCATCACGCCGATCATCACGGCGATCGTCACGGCGGAACCCACCACGATCGTCACGTCGGTCGTCCCGACGGAATCCGCCGCGGTCATCACGCCGATCATCCCGACGGTCATCGCGGCGGAAACCACCACGGTCATCCCGGCGGTCGTCACGACGGTCGTCACGACGGAACCCACCACGATCATCGCGGCGGTCGTCACGGCGGTACGAGGGCCGGTCATCCCGTCGATCGAAGCCACCGCGCGGCCGGTCACCGCGATCGTCACGGCGCCCGAAGCCACCCGGACGTCCCCCACGGTCATCGTCGCGACGCGGCCCACGGGGCCGATCATCGCGCCGGTCGTCACGACGCTCGTCACGGCGATCGTCACGGCGGAACCCACCACGGTCATCACGCCGATCATCGCGGCGGTCGTCCCGGCGGTCGTCCCGGCGGAATCCACCACGGTCGTCCCGGCGGTCGTCCCGCCGATCGTCACGACGGAATCCACCCTGACCACCCTGACGGAAGCCACCATCGCGATCGTCACGACGCGGGCCACGCGGGCGATCGTCGCGCCGGTCGTCACGACGCTCGTACCCACCGCCCGGTCGACCGCCCCGGTCGTCACGGCGGCCGTAGCCACCGCCGGGGCGTCCACCGCGGTCGTCGTCGCGACGCGGCCCACGGGGCCGGTCGTCACGACGGTCATCCCGCCGGTCGTCGCGGCGGAAACCGCCACGATCACGGTCGTCGCGGCGCGGTCCGGAATCGCGGAAGTCCCTCCGGTCGCCGCCGTCCCGGCGCCGCGGCTCGCGATCCCCCCGGTCGTCGGAAGAGTTGGTGGACATCTACGTGACTCCTGTCTTCTGGCCAAAACAAAAAGGACCCCTGGTCCCAGCATGAACGCTGGGACCAGGGGTCCTCCAAAGATTGTTCGGCGGCGTCCTACTCTCCCACAGGGTCCCCCCTGCAGTACCATCGGCGCTGAAAGGCTTAGCTTCCGGGTTCGAAATGTAACCGGGCGTTTCCCTAACGCAATGGCCACCGAAACCCTATCGGGTTCTAGCGAACAAGCACACTCTTCAATTAAGTAAAGTGGAACTTTGATTCACCGGTGCGACTGTTCGCAACCCGGGAACCACACAGTGGACGCGAGCATCTGAGGACAAGCCCTCGGCCTATTAGTACCAGTCAACTCCACCGGTCACCCGGCTTCCATATCTGGCCTATCAACCCAGTCGTCTACTGGGAGCC